>NZ_CAWUDL010000045.1:0-54572 GCF_963920945.1 Anabaena sp. CCY 9402-a | reverse complement strand
GGCTTGGTTGTAGTATTTGAGTGCCTCTTGCTTTTCTCCTAATGAGTCGTAGACACCGCCAATATTGTTGAGGGTGGTGGCTTCCCCTTCCCTGTCCTCCACTACCCGGAATAGGGGTAGGGCTTGATTGTAGTATTTGAGTGCCTCTTGCTTTTCTCCTAATGAGGAGTAGACTAAGCCAATATTGTTGAGGGTGGCGGCTTCCCCTTCCCTGTCCCCCACTGCCCGTGTTAGGGGTAAGGCTTGGTTGTAGTATTTGAGTGCCTCTTGCTTTTCTCCTAATGAGTCGTAGACACCGCCAATATTGTTGAGGGTGGTGGCTTCCCCTCTCCTGTCCTCCACTGCCCGTCTTAGGGGTAGGGCTTGGTTGTAGTATTTGAGGGCTTCTTGCTTTTCTCCTAATGAGTAGTAGACTAAGCCAATATTGTTGAGGGTGGTAGCTTCTCCTCTCCTGTCCTCCACTGCCCGGTATAGGGGTAGGGCTTGGTTGTAGTATTTGAGGGCTTCTTGCTTTTCTCCTAATGAGGAGTAGACACGTCCAATACCAAGAAGGGTAACGGCTTGCCAAGTTTTATCATCAATTTGCTGCCACAGTTTTAAGGCTTCCAACCATTTCTCTCTTGCCTGTCGCAGTGATTCTGCTGTCCCTTGTTGATAAAGTTTCAACCCCTCTTGTGTCAGTTTGTCCGCAGCAGCGCGAGTGGCATCTTGTTTTGTGTTTTCTGGTTGCTGTGCTATCTGCAACCTTTGATTTCTCTGGGTTGCTCCCACTGACTCCGATAGCAAAACAGCACTCAGCAAGAAAATTAAACTGTGGCGGGTGACTTTTGCTAGCCAGCACCAACATAACCCTTGAGACTTTACACTCCTCTCCATTCTTTAGCCTCACAGCCTCAATCAGTGATTAGTTACAGCCCTATCCTGCCGATATTAATTCCCTCTGTTGGTAAAATATTTAATTGTCGCCAGTGATATTGCTGAAACTTTAATGTTGATTCTACTGGGTATCACTAGCGAACTCATCCGTGGTTGCAGTTTTGGTAACGGGTTGCTTGGGGTGGGGACTGGAAAATGAGATTTACAGTAAAAATACCCCCGAATTTCCGGAAAATTCGGGGTTTTAGGGAAGTTGCAAATGGGGAAATTTTTTATCCACGATTATCTATTTGGGCGCGTTGCAAGTTGCCAGAAAAGTCAACATAAACACTTTTCCACTCAGTGAAAACCTCTAAGGCAGTCGTTCCTGCTTCCCGGTGGCCGTTACCTGTTTGCTTGACACCGCCAAAGGGTAAGTGTACTTCTGCGCCAATGGTAGGGCCGTTGATGTAAGTAATTCCAGCTTCTATATCGCGCATAGCAGCAAAGGCGCGGTTGATGTCGCGAGTATAGACTGAGGAAGACAGACCATATTTGGTATCATTCAGGATAGCGATCGCTTCCTCAAATGTACCCACCTCAATTAATACCACCACAGGGCCAAATATCTCCTCACGAGCCACCCGCATATTTGGTGTGACGTTATCTAAAACTGTAGGTTGGAAAAAATAACCCTGTTTTAACTCCCCTTCCGTGGCAATTTCCCCACCAATTAATATTTCTGCCCCTTCCTCACGGGCAACTTTCATATAATCGTTTACCCGTTGCAGTTGTCTGTGATTAATTATCGGCCCGATATCTGTCTCAGGGTCATTACCAGCACCCAAACGTAACTTACCAGCACGTTCACACAGCATCCTCGTAAACTTTTCTTTGATATCACGATGTAAAATCAAGCGGCTGGTAGCTGTACACCTTTGACCGGTTGTGCCAAATGCACCCCACACTGCACCATCTAAGGCCAGCTCTAAATCTGCATCTTCCATCACCACCTGGGCATTTTTACCACCCATTTCTAAACAGACACGTTTGTGAGTCCGTCCGCAAGTCGCACCTACATACGCACCAGTTTCTGATGAACCAGTAAACGAAACTAAATCAATATCTGGATGTTCAACTAAAGCTTTCCCAACTTCTTCACCCACCCCATGCACTAAGTTAATCACTCCTGGCGGTAAACCTGCGGCGGCGAAAATTTCAATTAATTTAGTAGCACAGGCGGGGGTATCTTCAGCAGGCTTGAGAATTACCGTATTACCACACACCAAAGCCGGCATTGCTTTCCAGCAAGGAATCGCCATTGGGAAATTCCAGGGAGTAATTAAAGCACAGACTCCAATCGGCATCCTCACAGTCATAGCAAACTTGTTGGGCATTTCCGAAGGTGTCGTTTGCCCAAACAGTCGCCGTCCTTCCCCAGCCGTGTAAAAAGCACAGTCAATCCCTTCTTGCACATCACCCCTAGCCTCAGTTAACGGTTTACCCATTTCCAGACTAATTAACTGTGCCAATTCTTCCTTATGCTCACCCAATAATTCCCCGACGCGAAAGATGTATTCTGCCCTAGCTGGGGCTGGAACTTGCCGCCAACGTCGGTAAGCTTGCCTAGCAGCAGCAACTGCAAGGTCTACATCCTCAGCTTGAGAACGGGGGAAAGTAGCCACAACTTCAGTTTTATTCGCAGGGTTGTGACTAGCCAGGATATTTTCGCCTCTAGCATCCAACCACTGACCATTAATATAATTTTGGCTCTTTAGCGGAGTTATCATCTACCTATACCAATATTCTCAAACAAGACAAAATAAAATCTAATTTTCTCAATTACGAATTACGAATTACAGGTTATCGTCTACTAGAGAAAATCGCAGGCAGATAGTCAAGACAGACACAAAAATTAAGGGACTAATGCCAACACTCCCACAGGAGAACCAGAACCCCGCCTTAACCTAATCACACCGATAGCTAAGGTAGTCCCTTGAGGTGGTAGTTGGTCTAAATTGGCGAGATTTTCTAACACAATACCTTGTTGCGCCAATACGAGGCGGTTAGTAGCAAAACTATGATCCTGCCCTGGGTCTACACCATGTGTATCAATGCCTACCCCAGCAATTCGCCGCTCGTTCACTAAGAACTCAGTAGCATCTCTACCAAAACCGGGAAAGTGCATAATTCCTTGCGTATCCTGGTTGAGAAAAGCATTCTTGTCAAGCCATTTAGCTTGCCAACCTGTATGCAGTAGCACTATATTACCAACGGGAATCTCACCGTGTTCTCTCTCCCAAGCTAGAACATCAGCAACCGTCAGAATATAATCAGGATTTATAGCCGCTACTGCACAGATATCTATCACAACGGCACGTACAATTAAAGACTGAGCAGAGTATTTATCAATACCCACACCAGCCTGATAAAAACTGTTAGGAGCATTAATATGAGTGCCGCTATGCTCACCTAAAGAGAAGCAGCGTAGATAATAACCATCATCTTGCAGTTCGGCGACAGGAGTAAATTCTACAGGGGGGTCGCCTGGCCATTGGGGAATATTAGTGTCAATAACATGGCTTAAGTGAATAACGCGTGAGAAAGTAATCGTATTCAAACTCGACCCCCTATACTCACACTTAAATAACCCCCAAAGCTTGTCAAGGCTAGCCGATTGGGGGGCAAATTTTGCAGCAAAAGTGAATTAAGTAATAGTTAACAACTTATTGGTTAATTTTTATATAAAACTAGGTAAATTTTATGTAAAGATTTTCAATACCTTTTAGCGCACTTGAGCTATAGGAATCCGATTTGATTTATAAATAACTCCATGTTAAAGTCACTGACTCCCGAATTGTGTAATTGTATAAATTTTTTGTAAATGTATAACATTCTTGGCAAGAAACACCTATAATTCGCCACCAAATAATTTTACACTTGCAGTAATATACTTATTATTTTTGAGGAAATCTGGCACTAACCATGAAATTAAGGTTATTTTGTCAATCCTTGACAACGTTAGCCATAGCTTTGTTGACTATAAGCATAAGTCAGCCGAGTCATGCTGGAAGTACAACATTCTACTGTGCAAAGAGCAAAGGCGTACCCATAACATTTGCTCGCACCCAAGACGGAAAGAAAGTACCGATAGTTCGTTGGGTTAGTAGTTACTTTCCACCCCCTTGGACGGCTCAACGGCGGTGTGTGGAGGTGTCACGCAGATTTCAGATCAACTACGATAACGGTAGACTCAGACGCATTAAGACTGGGGTATTAAGGGGAGAACCTGTTGTTTGTGCTGCTGTAAACCAAAACAGTTCGTGTACAGACACTACGTTGTTATTTACCCTCAAACGTGGTGTTAATCCTAACGCGGTTGTGCGTAGGCTATTTGACCGCCGTGGTTTGGCTGCTGGTAATGCACTGAATGAAAGTGCTGGTAGTAGTGCAGTAGACATCGATTTTGATATTTATCTGCAAAATACAACTATTGACTCAATTGATGATTCTGTCTCTGAACCAACTAATTCGACATCTGAAGCTGGTATTCCTTAATTCTTAGGTGACAGGGGACAGGAGACTGGGGATAGTTATTCAAAGCCCCTACACAGTTAATGCTATCAGCAGCTAGGGATCAATTCTGAAACTAATATGATTTGGGGCAGTTGGAAAGTAATTGCCTGTATTGGCAGTTTATCAATGCTGTTATCAGCAGATATGAGTGGTTGCGCTAAATCGGCTTCTACTAGTAGCAATATTTCTCATGTAAGTCAAATATCATTAGAAGAATTACGCCATCAAGCCCAAGGAATAACCGTAAAAGTCATGTCAACTGAATTCCTTGGCTCAGGAATTATTCTGACTAAGAGGGGTAAAATTTATACGGTATTGACCAATGCCCATGTACTAAGAGCAGAAAAACCCCCTTATCGCATTCAGACTGTAGACGGTCGGATATATCCAGCAAATTTGTTGCCGGGTGTTCGTTTTGGTAAGCATGATTTAGCTCTATTGCAATTTCAAAGTATGAACGATGACTATCGTGTGGCTGCTTTGGGTTATTCCCCAGTTGTGGGAGATGAGGTATTTGCTACTGGTTTTCCCTTTGACCAAGAGGAACTCACCGCAAAAGATTTCATGTTTACTACTGGTAAGGTGTTGCTAGTGCTGCAAAAAGCCTTAGACGGGGGTTATCAAGTGGGGTATACCAATGAGATAGCAAAAGGCATGAGTGGGGGGCCACTGCTGAATCGTCGTGGTGAGGTTGTGGGTATCAATGGGATGCACGCCTATCCTCTGTGGGATGCACCATCAGTTTTTATTGATGGTTTGCAGGTAGATGAAAATTTACATCAGAGGATTAATCGCTTGAGTTGGGCTGTACCAATGGATAAGGTGGTGCAAATGATCCCAGCTATGTCAAATAAGGCTGATAAGAGGTCAAGTTATGAGGCTCGATAGTAGGCTAGCAACAGCAATATTAGGAGTAGCGATCGCAGTTTTTCCCTTAGAAATTGCGGTATCATTAACACCTCAAGATGTCAGCAATATTGCTAAAAGAGTAACTGTCCTGATTAGTGGGGCAAAACTCGGTTCTGGTGTGATTATTCATGAACAAAACAATACTTACACTGTCCTGACTAATTGGCACGTTGTCGAAGACCTAGGAACTTATACAGTCCAGACTCAAGATCAAAGTTCCCATCAAGTGACACCAAACCTGATTACCCGTCTGCCAGGGGTAGATTTAGCTATCTTAAAGTTTACCAGTCGCCAAAAATATACTGTTGCCACTCTCGGCAATTCAGATGCAGCCATTGAGGGAACAACTGTGTATGTGTCTGGCGCACCAACACCAGTACAAGGTATCGAAAACCGCACGGTGCTAGTTCCTGATGGACGGATTGTGGGGACTTATGCCAAGCCCCAGGATGGTTATGCTCTGATTTACAACAATATTACTTTTCCTGGGATGAGTGGAGGCCCTGTTTTAGATGAAAATGGGCGGTTGGTTGCTATTCATGGCCGAGGCGCACGGGATAAAGAAGGTCAGAAGGTAGGTTTTAATTTGGGCATTCCCATTAACATCTTCACCAATTCCCAGGTAGCTAACAGTCTAAATTTAGGGGTGGTGACAACAACTCCACTACCTCCCAGCAAGCCCCCATCTCCCAGCACGCCCATCACAGGAAGACCACCCACAATCAATGGTTCTGGCACTACAGGATCTAGTGTTTGCCCTGGTAGACGTTGTTAATTGACACTTTCTTTAATCCTTTGAGTTGAAATTCGATGGTTTCAAAATACTTAAAATCTGGTTTTGTGACTTTGCTGGTGATGACAGCATTATTTTCTGCCAATAGTGCGATCGCTCAAACTACCATTGATGAAGATAAGTTAGATTCAGTCAATGGTATGCGTTGGGGTGGTAATGGTTTACCTTTTGATAAAGTTGTCGATATTAAAGACGCTCTAGTTAATACCCCTTTGGGTAAAGTAGTTATTGATCGTCACGGCGAAGATCCTCAAGGAGTTCTCTTCAAAGAACCCTTCGCTAGTCCCAGTCCTGGTAAATTTGTCGTTGTTTCTCTGTGGGGAAGCAAAATTGAAGGGTGTTTTGTGAAATTAGTTGTGCAATCAGCACCAACTGACGGTAAAGCTGAATTAACAGAAATTTCTCCCAAAATGGTTGAGTTAGGGATTGGCGAGCAAATTCTCCAACTCACACGCAGCCCCAACATGAAAGTCAGAGGATTTCAAGGAAACTATACATATACTGTGTACGAGAATAATAGAAACGTCCAACGTTCCAGTACGTGGTATATGAGCGATACGTTATTTGATATCAGTCCTGATGCTGCTAATTTACTCAGAACAGCACCAGCTAAAGAAATTAAGGCGCGTTTAACTTTTGATAATGGTGATACCAAAATCATTCCCATTGGTAGTAGTAACGTCAAACGTTGGCAAGATTCATTTGGGTTTAATAGTTCTTGCAGCGCGCCGAAATAGAGATGTTTGTAGTAAGCACTTTAGTGCTTAGAAAAATCAGGACTAAAGTGCTTACTACGAACATGAGCGTCTTTCCCAGGTTGAAAAGTTTTGATATTTTGTAAATTTACTAATACTTTTAATTAATAAATATTAGATGATGAAATTTAATTATGTACTTGCACCAGCAGTCATGGGAGTAACTATTGCTCTAGTACAACCACAAATTGCTGTAGCACTATCCTCAGCAGAGGTGGCGAAAATAGCTAAGAAAATCACTGTACTAATTGATCATAAAGATGGTTCTGGGACTGGGGTAATTATTAAGAAAGAGGGTGATACTTACACAGTTTTGACTGCCCAGCACGTCATAGCCAATCAAGCTAAATATGAAGTTGTCACTCCAAATGGGCAACGTTATCAACTCAATTACAATACTGTGAAAAAGCTGCCAGATGTAGATTTAGCCGTGGCGCAGTTTACCAGCAGTAAAAGTTATACTATCGCTACAATCGGCAACTCCAATGCAGCCGCAGAAGGTAGTACAGCTTATGTAGCTGGTTTCCCCCAAGCGACAGGAGCAATTTCCAACACAATTTACAATTTCACTGATGGGCGGATTACTGCTAATGCTTCTAAAGCTCTACGTGATGGCTACGCCTTAGTCTACAACAATGTCACCTTACCAGGGATGAGTGGTGGCCCAGTATTAAATGACAAAGGTGAATTGGTAGGAATTCATGGTAGAGGAGATGAAGCGGATATAGAAACCTCGAATATCAATTCCTCAGTTGCTTATGTCAAATCAGGTTTTAATTTAGGCATTCCCATTAATACCTTTTTGCGATTGTCAATTGAAGCTGGGGTAAATGTAGGTGTTGTTCCTCCTAGCATTTCTACAAGCACGACACCGAAAGCAGACGATTTCTATATTCAAGGTGGCGATAAGTACGACAAAGGAGATTTCAAAGGTGCGATCGCCGATTATAATCAAGCAATTCGCCTCAACCCAAAATATCTCGATGCTTACAATAATCGGGGTCTAGCTCGCTATAACGTGGGAGACTTCCCCGGCGCAATTGACGACTTCGAGCAAGCCTTGAAAATTAATTCCCAAGATGCGGATGCGTACAACAACCGGGGTCTGGCTCGCTCTGCTTTAGGAGACAAAAAAAGTGCGATCGCAGATTATGACCGAGCATTAAAAATTAATCCCAACTATGTCATTGCTTACAATAACCGAGGCATTGCCCATAATAGTCTGGATGATAGCAGAAAAGCGATCGCAGATTTCAACCAAGCATTAAAAATTAATCCCAACTATGCCGAAGCCTACGGTGGGCGGGGTATATCTTATTATCAATTGGGCGATAAAAAAAGAGCGATCGCAGATTTTACAACCGCTTTGAAAATTAATCCCAACCTAGCCCCACCCTACGCCAGTCGGGCAATTGCCCGCTTTGATTTGGGAGACACGAAGGGAGCAATTATTGATTTTAACCAAGCTTTGCGGCTCAATCCTAACCTAGCTGGAGCTTATGCTGGACGGGGGATTGCTCGTTATCAATTGGGAGACAAACAAGGTGCGATCGCGGATTTACAAAAAGCTGCTAGTCTCAATTTAGAACAAGGGAAAGTCGATGATTATCAACAGTTATTAGAATTAATTAAAAAGCTTCAGCCGTAGGGAATGGGGATCTATTTCCGTTAGTTTTAGACTATGAAATAGTGTATCTGGTCTAAGAGGCTGTTTGAAAAGTTTTGTCAGGTATCATTTGTCATTCTGAGTGGAGCTTTGCGGAAGGAAGAATCCGCGTTTTTACCGTTATACTGGGATGCTTCCTTCGTCAGCATGACATAAAAGGGGACTTTTCAAACACCCTCTAAAACTCAATCAAAAATGGCTCGATTGGAAAATGTTTTTGTATCAATAACCAATTATTGCAGAAGTGTGATAGCGTCACTGACCTACCTGAAAAATTTGGTCAGCAGTTAAATTTAAATCGGGGAATCTTGGTGATATCAAAGAATCGCCTTGCCTAAACTGCCTAACTTGATATTCACCTTGAACCAATTCATAAATAGATATAGTTGGCTGTTTAGGATTGCCCAAAAATGCCCGTCCGCCCAACGCAGCATAGTCCACAATCCAGTATTCAGGAATACCCATTTCCTCATAATCAGCCAGCTTTTTGTGATAATCATCACGCCAATTTGTACTGACAACTTCAACAATCAACTTCACGCTTGTAGCATTTTCAATAATTGATTCACGTTCCCATCGAGTTTCGCTACTGATAGCGTCTTGATCTAAAACAATAATGTCAGGCTTGTAGCCAGATTTACTCGTAGGTTTGACAATGGATTCTCTAGGAATTGTCCAAATACCACGCTTTCCCATTTGGATGATAGTTAAAACTAATTCCTCAATCAGAAATCCAGTTACATTTGAATGTTTTCCAGTCGGCTTTGGCATTTCAACAATTACCCCATCATGCAGTTCGTAGCGTACCTCTGAGTTTTCTGGTAGCCACTCGATAAATTCATCAAATGTGACTTGTTTGCTTAATGCTTGAATCATAAAATACATCAGATAGTGGTGTAATGAAAATTAAGTTCAGTTAATTTGTAGATGTTTTTCAAGTTAGGCGATCGCTACTATTCTAAAGCCTACAATTATTCTAGAAACCAGAATTTGTTATTCAATTTGAAATGATTGAATCATTTTTTCTGCTATTGGCAAAAATTTATCATAATCATCTATCACTGCTGTATAGGTAATGACATATGCTTGATTATCCTTTAAAGTCCAAACTTGCAGATTCTTTAACCTATTTTTTCCATTTTTACCAGTAAAAACTAATTGATTTGCGCGTTTATTTGCCAGAGTAGCCGTACTTGTATTTACAATATTAGCTTCTGATACAGTATTCTGGATTTCTTTAATAAAAACATCTTTAGATTCATCCAATGTTCCGGGAAAGTCGCCGACATTAATTGTCAGTTTCTCTTGGAATTTATCAGCATCATTTTCTGGCGGTGATAAAAATGTTACTAATTCTTGGGTGAGAATATTTTGGATATCTTGTCTTTCCCAAGCTTGAGGATATTTTATTTTTACACCTGCATTGGCATTTTCATAAATTAATAAATTTTCTTTTGGAGTTATCCCTTGGAATAACAGTAAAACCACAGGAATAATCGCAGCGATGATTCCTACTCCTATCCAAATTTTCCAGGGTGGAGATTTGGGAAGTAGTTTTTGAATGGCTTGCAAAGCTTCATCGGCTGTTTGGTAGCGTTGACGAAAATCATAACGTACCATTTTGTCTAAAACATTGGCTAATTTAGGACTGACTTTTGCTTGGTTATGCCAATCAATTTCTCCCGTCTTAGGGTGTATTGGTAATCCTTGAATGCCAAAATTAGAGAAATTAGTGTCTGTCAAAGCTTGAATACCAATAATTCCGACTGCATAGATATCACTACTTAATTTTGGTACTTGATTAGCCTGTTCACTAGGCATATAACCAGGAGTACCAATAGCAACAGTCATGCTTGTTTGCCCCTGAATATTAGTCTTTTGAACGCTGATTTGTTTAACTGCTCCAAAGTCAATCAATACTATTTTGCCATCTGTATCTCTGCGTCGAATATTAGCGGGTTTAATATCGCGGTGAATTACATTTTGCTGATGTACAAATGCTAAAACTTCGAGAATATCTTTTAAAAGTTTGATGACCTCAGCCTCAGTCAATGGCTGTTTTAGAGGAGGTAATTCTTGGGAGAGGTCGTGACCAGTTATTAGTTCCTGAACTAAGTAAAATTCCTCATTTTCTGCAAAGTGAGCCAATAATTGGGGAATTTGGTCATGTTTTCCTAACTTCTCTAAAGTGGCTGCTTCTAAGTGAAACAACCGTTTAGCTTCTTGTAAGGTGTATGGATCGGTTGAGATTGGTTTAAAATGCTTAACAACGCATTGCGGATTCCCCGGCCGTTGTATATCTTGAGCTATGAAGGTTGTACTAAAACCCCCCCCTCCTAACTGAGTGAGAATTTGGTAGCGTCCACCTACTGTCTGACCCAGCATTAAATTTACCATTTCCCCTAAAAGTAATTTTATTCACTGACTCGTTAATCTTGATTTTTACACATAATCTAATTTGCGATGCTTAACCAAATCCGAAAAAAAGGACTCTGCTTGCTTTCTCAAATGTAAAATACATTTTTGGCGGTGAGGGAGTATCGCAAATGTTTGATTCTTCTTCCTCTACTTTCCTGTCACCTGTCACCTGTTCCCTGTCACCTGTATTTCTAAGTAAATAATATAACAATTATCTTATGACTATTAGCCTGTGTATGATTGTAAAAAACGAAGCGGCAGCATTGCCTCAATGCTTAAGCAGCGTTAAAAATATTGTAGATGAAATGGTAGTGGTGGATACAGGTTCTATTGATCGCACGCCTCAGATTGCCCAAGAATTTGGTGCGAAGGTGCATTATTTTGCCTGGTGTAATGACTTTAGTGCAGCTCGTAATGCAGCTTTAAAATATGTCACTGGTGATTGGGTTTTAGTTTTGGATGCGGATGAGACTTTGACACCAGCAATTGTGCCACAGATTAAGGATGCGATCGCACAAGATGAATATCTGTTAATTAATCTTGTGCGTCATGAAATCGATGCGGAACAATCTCCCTATTCTCTGGTGTCTCGTCTGTTTCGCAACCATCCAGATATTCGTTTTGACCGTCCCTATCATGCTTTAATCGATGATAGTATCTCAGCCATCCTGCAAAAAGACCCTAATTGGGAAATCGGTTATTTACCAGGGGTAGCGATTCTGCACTCAGGTTATCAAAAAAGCGCGATCGCTCAAAATGATAAACACGCTAAAGCCCAAGCTACAATGGAAGGCTTTTTGGCAACTCACCCCCATGATCCCTATGTTTGCAGTAAGTTGGGGGCTTTATATGTGGAAACTGGCAAAGTTAACCAAGGGATGGAATTATTAAAACGGGGTCTAAACTCGGCTCAGATAATTCGCCAGGATAACAAATATGAGGAAAATTACGAAATTTTATACGAACTATATTACCATTTAGGCATTGCTTTCAATCGTTTGAATAATCCTCAACAAGCGATTTCTCATTACCAAGCGGCGATTAAGTTACCTATTTACCCCATACTGAAGTTAGGCGCATACAATAATCTTGGTAACTTACTCAAAGAAAGCGGGGATATCAATGGTGCGAAAAAGGCTTACGAAACAGCATTAAATATTGACCCCTCTTTTGCTATTGGTTACTACAACTTGGGGATGATATTCAAAGGTTTGGGGATGTTTATCGATGCGATCGCAGCTTACCAAAAAGCGATTCGGTTCAAACCCAAATATGCAGAAGCTTATCAAAATTTAGCGGTAGTACAGTTAAAAGTGGGCAATGTACAAGCTAGTGTCACCGCTTTTAAAAATGCCATTCTCCTACATGAGCAAAACAACCCCCCAGAAGCAAATAGACTCCGCCAAGGGTTGCGGGAAATGGGATTGATGTAAGTAGGGCATAAAGCAAATTAATCTCAATAGGTATAGTTATAACTTGCCAATTATAGCCATATATAATTGTTACTGCGTAAGACTTTGATACAATTTATAGGTGTTTAAAAATTGATATTAAAAGTACACTTAAAAGTCACAGAGCTTTATGTCAAAAAATATCTATGACTTACGATAACCGTGCCGAAGTAAGAAAAGTTTTAATTATTACCCTATTTCTCAACTTGTTTGTGCTGGGATTAAAAGCCTTTGTCGGGTATTTAACAGGTTCTCTCAGTTTATTGGCTGATGCTTTGCATAGTGTGACAGATAGTGCCAACAACATTTTAGGACTAGTTGCTAGTCAATTTTCTTCTCCCTACCCTGATCGCGAGCATCCCTATGGACACCACAAATTTGAAGCTGTGGGAGCATTAGGAATCGCTGCGTTTCTAGGGATTGCTTGCTTTGAAATTCTCCAAAGTGCAATTGAGCGTATTTTTAAAGGTGGCGCACCTGTGAGAATCTCTGCACCTGAATTGTGGATACTGCTACTTGTTTTGGGTGTGAATATCTTTGTGGCGTTTTATGAGCGCAATGTGGGTAAGCGCGTCGGTAGCCAAATTTTAATCGCTGATGCTACCCATACCATGAGTGATGTCTGGGTGACAATCTCAGTCATTGGTGGTTTGATTGGGGTTTGGTTTGGTTATCAATGGTTAGATATTTTATTAGCTTTTCCTGTGGCTTTGCTGGTTTTTTGGAGTGGTTGGTCAGTTTTAAAAGAAAGTTTACCTTGGTTAGTGGATCAAATGGCGATCGCACCTGAAGCAATCCACGCCATTGCTACTTCTGTCCCTGGGGTAATTAATTGTCATGATATCGCCTCACGCGGCGTTTTAGGTCGTCAAGTATTCATTGAAATGCACTTAATTGTCAATGCGCCAGATGTAGAAACGGCTCATCGCATCACTGAAGAAGTAGAACGTCAACTAGAGACACGCTTTACCCCAGTCAGAATTTTAATTCACGTCGAGCCACCAACATATGAATCGGAACAAATTAGTTTTGATTCAGGAGAAAGATAGGGGTTTAGGGACTGGAAGCTAGAAAGAAGTAGGTGAAAGAAGAGGAAAATTCATCACTAGTTTACAAAATTTAACTTTTTAAAAGTTAGCATAAACAGAGATTTAATTGTAAATACAGGTATTTTTAACTTACTCCTGTAGTCAGCTATTAGTCATGAGCGCAGATGAAATTAATCACATCTGTATTAGCTTTTATGCTGTGCTTGTAGACTGTTGTGAATCACAGAACCCTACTCTGCTTTGATCAAATCAATCTAGTAACTAAATCAACAGTATATTAGAGTCAGTCTCATATTAAGTCATCATCATGAGGGCTAAAAAGTGAACACTGACAATACTGATACAACATTTGAAGTTGACCTCAGTAACTGTAATAAAGAACCAATTCATATTCCTGGTTCTATTCAACCTCATGGAGTTATTTTAGCTTTAGAGTCAGCAGAATTAACTATTTTCCAAGTTAGTAATAATACATTTAGTTTTTTTGGTATACATCCAGAAAACTTAATTAATCAAAACTTAGATATTTTATTGGGAAAAGAACAAATAAATCTATTAAAAGATTGTCTAAAAAACACTGATTTACCAATTGTTAATCCCATAGAATTTTGTATTAAATTACATGATAAAAGTATAAATTTTGATGGTATTATTCACCGTTCTAACGGGTTTATTATCCTAGAGCTAGAACCAATTTTATCAGAAAAAAATCATGCTTTTTTTAATTTTTACCACTTGGTAAAACTAGCAATGCTAAAATTACAAGCGGCGACAAATGTCTCTGAAATTAGCCAAATTTTAGCAAAAGAAGTAAAAAGAATTACTGGCTTTGATAGAGTGATGGTCTATCGCTTCGATAAAAATTGGAATGGGACAGTGATTGCTGAAGAAAAACCGGAATATCTCACATCATATTTAGGTTTATGTTACCCAGCTTCTGATATTCCTCAACAAGCTAGAAAGCTCTACACTGAAAACTGGCTTAGACTAATACCTAATGTTAACTATCAAGCAGCAACAATTATACCAACAAATAATCCTGTTAATAATCAGCCTCTCAATTTAAGTAGTTCAGTATTGCGGAGTGTTTCACCATTACACATAGAATATATGCAGAACATGGGAGTGACTGCTTCTATGTCTATTTCTATTATCAAAAATAAACAACTGTGGGGATTAATTTCCTGCCATCATCAGTCACCTAAATATGTCCCCTATGAAATTCGTAGTGCGTGCGAATTTTTAGGACAAATGACTTCTCTAGAAATGAGTGTAAAAGAAGATAGTGAAAACACAGAATCTAAAATAAAAGTTAAATCTGTGCATGGCAAGTTAATAGAATATATGTCGCTAGATAATAATTTTATTGATGCGTTAATTAAGCATCAGCCGAATATACTGCACTTAGTAAATGCAGCAGGTGCTGCTGTCTGTTTTAATGATCAATATCATATTATTGGTAAGACTCCAACAACTCAAGATATTCATGATTTAGTAAATTGGATTAGTCAAAATCTGCATGAAGAGATTTTCTATACTGATTCCCTAGCAAAAATTTATCCGGAAGCTGAAAAACTGCGGAATGTCGCTAGTGGTTTGATGATACTTTCTATTTCTAAAAGTCAAAAAAACTATATTTTGTGGTTTCGTCCAGAGGTAGTGCAGACTGTAAATTGGGGAGGTAATCCTCATAAACCCGTAGAGGTAGTAGCTAATGGAAGTGTGCGCTTATCACCACGAAAATCTTTTGATTTATGGAAAGAAACAGTCCTTCTCCAATCCCTACCTTGGAAATCTTATGAAGTCAATGCAGCCATAGAATTACGAAGCGCAATTATTAGTGTGGTGCTGCGAAAGGCTGATGAATTAGCTCAATTGAATATAGAACTAGAACGGAGCAATAAAGAATTAGATGCTTTTGCTTATATTGCATCTCACGATTTAAAAGAACCACTGCGCGGGATTCACAATTACTCTAATTTCTTAATCGAAGACTATGGTGAAATTATCGATGCCGAAGGTAAAGAGAAGTTAATGACTCTCATTCGTCTTACCCAACGGATGGAGGATTTAATTGATTCACTCTTGCATTTTTCTCGGTTAGGAAGAGTGGATCTTTCGATGCAGCCGACTAACCTGAATGATTTGGTACATCGGATTTTAGATATGTTAAACCTACGCATTCAGGAATCAGGCGTAGAAATCCGTATTCCCAGACCACTACCAACAGTGTATGGCGATCGCGTCCAATTAGGCGAAGTCTTTAGCAACCTCATCGCCAACGCCATTAAATACAACGACAAGCCCAACAAATGGATTGAAATTGGCTACTTGGATAATGTACCACGACCAATCACATTCTACGTCCAAGACAACGGCATAGGCATTAAGGAGAAACATTTTGACTCAGTTTTTCGCATTTTCAAACGACTACACAGCCCCAGCAAATACGGAGGTGGTACAGGTGCAGGACTCACTATTGTTAAAAAAATTGTGGAACGGCATGGCGGTACAATTTGGCTAGAGTCAACCTATGGTAAAGGCAGCACGTTCTATTTCACATTACAAGAAACAGAGTAAAAAATTCACAATGGGTATTACTCATTACTCATTACTCAATTGGGTATTGAGCATTCATTGGTTTTTGCCTCCCCTGCTTCCCCTGTCCTCTATCCCCTGTCACCTGTCACCTATCACTACACTCCTTCTTCATGATTGGCAACATCACCCAACCTTTACTAGTAATTGAAGACAGCGATGAAGATTTTGAAGCTTTGCGGCGATTCATTCAAAAAGAAGTCATATTAAACCCTGTGTTTCGTTGTGTAGATGGTGATGAAGCCCTAGATTTTCTCTACCATAACGGAGCTTATAGTGATTCTCAAATTGCCCCACGGCCATCAATTATTTTGTTGGATCTCAATTTGCCAGGTACTGATGGGCGAGAAATTATAGCCCAACTTAAACAAGATCCAGACCTCAAATCTATTCCTATAGTTGTATTTACTACTTCTTCTAACCCCAAGGATATTGAAATATGTTATCAATACTGCGTTGCTAGCTATATCTTAAAACCAATTGATATCAATCGATTAGTAATAACAATTCACAGCTTTTTAACCTACTGGTTAGATATTGTGATTCTTCCTGATGCTGTTAGCAAATAGTCATGGCAGAACCGCTAACTATTTTAATTATTGATGATTGTCCTGAAGACCGTCAGGTTTATCGTCGTTATCTCCAGCAAGATCAAGAGCAATGCTACCAAATTTTAGAACAAGAATCAGGTGAAGACGCATTGGCATTATGTCAAAAATTACAACCTGACGGGATTTTATTAGACTTTTTATTACCCGATTTGGATGGGCTGGAATTTTTAGCAGAACTGAAAACACTAACCCAGGACAAGATGCCTGCTGTAGTGATGTTAACAGGCTACGGTAATGAGGCGATCGCAGTCCAAGCTATGAAAAGTGGTGTTCATGACTATCTCGTTAAAGGACAGACTACGGGTGAACGTTTGCGTTTAACTGTCTACTCAGCTATCAAAAAAGCCCAGTTAAGTGCTGAGTTGCGCCGGAGTGAGGAACGGTTACGGGAATCGCAAAAACTGATCGAACGCATCGCCGAAACAACACCAGGAATTTTGTATGTTCACGATTTGGTAGAAGGGCAAAATGTCTATCTCAACGGACAGGTAAAAAACTTACTTGGTTATACTCCCGAACAAATTCAAACTTTGGGACAAGAATTTTTATCTCAATTCATGCACCCTGATGATTTTGCTGAACTTCCTAACGTCTTCCAACGATTTGATTCGGCTAAGGATGGTGAAGTTTTAGAACATGAATACCGAATGCTACACGCCGACGGTAAATGGCGATGGTTTTGTAGTCGCAACTCTATATTTGCTAGAAATGCGGACGGTTCACCATATCAAATAGTTGGCACAGCCTTTGATATTACTGCTAGTAAGCAAACAGAACAAGAATTACGGGATAGTGAACAACGCTATCGCTATTTATCAAATGTTGTACCTCACTTGGTTTGGATTACCAATGCTCAGGGAGAATATGAACATCTCAATCAACGCTGGTACGAATTTACTGGTAGAACCGTTGAGCAATCACTGGGATTTGGTTGGCAAGAAGTTATACATCCAGATGATATCTCAGGCGTGATGGCCGAATGGATGAAAATTGTCAAAACAGGAGAACCTTATGAACAGGAAATTAGATATCGAAAATATGATCGTAGCTATCGCTGGCATTTAGTTAGAGCTGTTCCCATCCAAGATGAGCAAGGACAGATTGTCAAGTGGTTTGGCTCAGGTACAGATATTGACGATCGCAAACAATTAGAAGCCGAACGTGACCGACTTTTACAACTAGAAAAATCAGCCCGGAATGAAGCTGAAGCCGCCAACCAAGCTAAAGATGAGTTTGTGGCTATGGTATCCCATGATTTGCGATCGCCACTCAATGCTATTCTCGGCTGGGCGCAACTTTTACGAACTCGGAAATTTGATCAGACTAATTTTATCCGTGCTGTAGAAACTATTGAACACAATGCTAGATTCCAATCAAAACTCCTAGAAGACTTGCTGGATATATCACGTATCCTGCGGAGCAAATTAAAGTTAGAACTCAACCAAGTGAATCTAGCCGCAATTATCGGTGTAGCCATAGAGACAGCTTACCCCTCAGCCAAAGCGAAAAATATCATTCTAGAATCTAGAATAGATCAATCAATTCCCACTATTACTGGCGATATCAACCGTTTACTACAGGTGTTAGGTAATTTACTCTCCAACGCCATTAAGTTCACGCATCCAGGGGGAAAAATATTAGTACAGCTTTTAGCAAAAAATTCTGAAGCCCAAATTAAAATAACTGACACAGGTATAGGCATTAGCCCAGAGTTTCTACCCCACGTTTTTAAACGTTATCATCAGGCAGATCACCATTATACACAAGGGGGCTTAGGATTAGGTTTAGCGATCGCTCGTCATCTAGTAGAATTGCATGACGGGACAATTGACGTTACCAGCCCAGGCGAAGGACAAGGTACTACCTTTACCATTCATCTACCGTTACCAATGAACTTTGTATGAACCTTGGATGAATTTTCTTTGGTATTAAAAGTTATCCCTTTTAAGTGGGAAAACTAAATCTTGAGAGCAATTTACCTTGTTCAAGCATCCTCAAGATTGAACCTACTGTTATGCTAACTCCCCATTCAACAGAAACTACAATTACGTTACCAAATCAAACGTTTCACCAAGAAAATATTAACCTAAAACTGATTGTAGAAGGGATTGCATCTCAAGTGGGTGAAGCTTTTTTCCAAGCTTGCGCTCATTACTTGGCTGAGGTACTCCAAATTCAGTATGCCTTGATTGCAGAGTTTGTTGATCAAGAGTCGCCACGAGCTAGAGTTTTAGCTTTTTGGACAGGAGAAGACTTTGGCCCCAATTTTGAATACGATCTGACAGGCACTCCTTATTGGTTTTCTTGGTTGTAAAGCTGATGGAGAACCTGGTGTGAAAAATATTTGGAAAGGGTTGCGGCGATATCGTGTAATCGCCGCAACTTGGAAATTAGCCAATCATTGCTAACACTCATACTTTCTGCTGTTTGTCTAAACTCCAGTATTGTAATCATCGTCTCGAATCCTCTTGGAAATTAGCTTTCAGCTTTTGTTAAGAAAGATGCGACTAATGGATAGGGGATTAAGGGGGGTAAAACAACTTGTGTGTACACCGTAGCGTTGACAAAGGGAGGTCGGGAAGAGAAGTTTGTTGAAATTATATTAACAAATATTAAGGTTAATTTATATTAAGAAAATCTCACTTTCTTCAATAAACTGGGTAATCAGATTTTAGTGAGCCGAATTGTGTCTGAATATTACTAAAAGTAACGAGATATTAAGTCTCAAGACAAAATCAAAATACAATAAATCCTTACTATCAAAGGGTTGCCGCGTTTATTTAATATTTCTTAACTAATTCTCTGGAGACAAAATCAAAATTGCACAAATTTTGCACAAATTGATTGCTTTAATCAAATTGTAGGTTCAAAAAACCAACTGCACTCCCTGCCCTTGATGGAGCGGATTCAGTTTCTGAGAAATTGATGATTAGCCATTTCATTAATCTGGGCTTGAGAGTATTAGAAAAATGGTTGTTGTGGATATCAGCAGTATTGATTTATAGCTGTTCCCTAGTTAATCATAACTAGGTAAAAGTATAACGGTTAAATTACCGTTATGGTCAAGTGAGTGTAACTCGCTCGATATTTTTTGCCTGTTTACTGATGATAGCGGAACTATATTTCAGTCAATAACTATAGTCATCCAAATCAACAACTTCGGCTTTGAACCGAATTTGAATCTACAGCATAGTAATAATTATTAGGAGATGCTGGAATGCTTGACGCTTTTACTAAAGTAGTTTCCCAGGCTGATACCAGAGGCACATACGTCAGCGATGCAGAAATCGATGCGCTGAAAGATATGGTATCTGCTGGTACAAAGCGGATGGATGTTGTGAACCGTATTACCGGCAACGCCTCTACAATCGTTGCTAATGCAGCACGAGGATTGTTTGCAGAACAACCCCAATTGATTGCACCAGGTGGTAATGCTTACACAAACCGCCGCATGGCTGCTTGTTTGCGCGATATGGAAATCATTTTGCGCTATGTTACCTACGCTGTATTTGCAGGTGATGCCAGCGTTTTAGACGATCGCTGTTTGAACGGTCTACGTGAAACATATCAAGCACTAGGCGTTCCCGGCCCTTCCGTAGCCACTGGCGTTAGCAAAATGAAAGAAGCTGCGATCGCGATCGCCAACGATCCTAGCGGTGTTACCCGTGGTGATTGTAGCTCCTTAATGGCTGAATTAGGAAGCTACTTTGATCGCGCTGCTGCCGCAGTGAGCTAGTAAACTGTTCACTATTTCATTCCGTTCTCATTTTCTGCCACACAACTTTACATATTTGTTGAGAGAATTATCAGCATGAAAACACCTTTAACCGAAGCAGTCGCTACCGCAGATTCACAAGGTCGGTTTCTCAGCTCCACAGAAATTCAAGTCGCATTTGGTCGCTTCCGTCAAGCTGCTGCTACCCTTGATGCTGCTAAAGCTTTAAGCTCTAAAGCTCAAAATTTAGCTGATGGTGCAGCTAATGCAGTTTATCAAAAGTTTCCCTACACCACCCAAATGCAGGGTAACAACTTTGCTTCAACTCCCACAGGCAAAGCCAAGTGTGCGCGAGACATTGGTTATTACATCCGCATCATCACCTACTGTCTAATTGCAGGTGGTACAGGCCCTCTAGATGACTACTTAATTGGTGGTTTGACAGAAATCAACCGTACCTTTGATTTGTCTCCTAGCTGGTACGTTGAAGCTCTCAAGTACATCAAAGCAAATCATGGCTTGAGTGGCGATCCAGCTGTAGAAGCAAATTCCTACATTGACTATGCAATCAACGCCCTAAGCTAAGGGTTTGCTTTTGCCCAGAACAACTAAAGGCTGTGAATGCTAATTTTCTAGCATGGGCAGTTTTATGGGGTTCTGGGCTTGTTTTTTCCTTGTAGAAATTAAGGTTATCAATCATGACTAGTTCTACGGCAGCCAGTCAGCTAGGATTTGAGCCATTTGCTAACACATCTCCCACAGAGTTGCGTGCAAATGAAGATGTAAAAGCAGTGATTCATGCTGCCTATCGTCAAGTGTTTGGTAATGAACATTTGATGCAAAGCGAACGCCTCACCAGTGCCGAATCACTATTGCAGCAGGGTAATATCACCGTTCGGGATTTTGTGCGGTTGCTGGCACAATCTGAGCTATATCGGCAAAAGTTCTTTTATTCTACACCTCAAGTCCGCTTGATCGAATTGAACTACAAGCACCTGCTCGGTCGTGCGACCTACGATGAATCAGAGATCGCCTACCACGTCAATCTCTATACAGAGAAAGGATACGAAGCAGACATCAATTCTTATATTGATTCAGTCGAATATCAAGAAAACTTTGGTGAATGGATTGTTCCCTATTATCGCGGATTTGAAACTCAACCGGGACAAAAAACCGTAGGCTTCAGCCGAATGTTTCAGATATATCGCGGATATGCTAACAGCGATCGCGCCCAAGGTAAAAATAAATCTGCGTGGTTAACCGAGGATCTCGCCCGGAATTTAGCGAGTCCAGTGCAGACCCCTGGTTTTGGCAAGGGATTGACTGGAACTGTCGCAGGCGATCGCGGACAGCTTTACCGCGTGCGATTTATGCAAGCAGATAGAGGACGCGCTCCCCAGATCCGGCGTAGTATGAGTGAGTATTTAGTCACTTATGATCAACTATCGCCCACTTTACAACGGCTGAATCAACGGGGTAGCCGAGTAGTAAATATTTCTCCTGCCTAAACCGATAAATTTTGCGATACCAAGTCTAAAAGGAGAACTATATCAATGGCAATTACAACTGCCGCATCTCGTTTGGGAACTGCGGCTTTTGACCAAACACGGCCGATTGAACTGCGTCCAAACTGGACACCAGAAGATGCCAAGATTGTGATTCAGTCAGTTTATCGTCAGGTATTAGGCAACGACTACCTGATGCAGTCAGAACGTCTCACTAGCTTGGAGTCTTTGCTGACTAATGGTCAAATAAATGTCAGAGATTTTGTCCGAGCAGTAGCTAAATCTGACTTATACAAAACCAAATTTCTTTACCCTCATTTTCAAACGCGGGTAATTGAATTGAACTGTAAACATTTATTGGGACGCGCTCCTTACGATGAATCGGAAGTGATTGAGCATCTCGATCGCTACCAAAATCAAGGCTTCGACGCAGACATCGATTCTTATATCGATTCTGTAGAATATGATACCTATTTTGGAGATGCGATCGTTCCTTACTACCGTGACTTCGTAACCACAGGAATTGGTCAGAAAACCGTTGGTTTCACGCGGATGTTCCGCCTTTATCGCGGCTATGCCAATAGCGATCGCTCCCAGCTAGCTGGTACTAATTCTCGTCTAGCCTCTGACTTAGCGAAAAATAGTGCTACGGCAATCATCGCTCCTTCTGGTGGTAGTGAAGGTTGGGCTTATCAAGCTTCCAAACAAGGAACTGCACCCAGTCGCACCTTTGGCAGATCCTCTGCGGGTTCTAACCCAGGTCTCTACCGCATTGAAGTTACGGGTATCAGTTTGCCAAGATATCCCAAAGTGCGTCGTAGCAATAAAGAGTTCATTGTCCCCTACGAACAGCTATCTAATACCCTCCAGCAAATTAATAAGCTGGGCGGTAAGGTTGCCAGCATCACCCTCGCACAATAGGAGATAGAACCATCATGTTGGTACAGCCACGGATGAGAGTGTCAACTTCAACCTCAGACAATCGCGTTTTTCTCTATGAAGTAGAAGGATTAAAGCAGAACGATCAAACCGAGAACAATAAGTATCCGGTTCGCAATAGCAGTACAATTCTGGTTCAAGTCCCCTACAGCCGCATGAATGATGAGATGCGACGTATTACCCGCTTAGGCGGCAAGATTGTTGGCATCCGTCCCTTGAGCGAAAATTCAACTGAAGCGACATCTGATGAAGCTGCATCAGAAAGCTGACAGCAGTCCTATGTGATCTTTGCGGGCGTAGAAAATTGAATTTTTCTACGCCCGTTTATGTATAAATTAGGGAATTCTTGCTTGTTGGAAGATTTGTTGCGGTGTAATTTTTAGCCCTTCAAATAGGGAATCTGCCAAACTATCATGACTGCGTTTGGTTTGAGGGAGAGCATCCGGGTAAAAAATGGTAATAGTTTTTGCCTTGGTGTCAATAACCCAAACTCTTTGAACTTTAGCTTGCAAATAATCAGTGGCTTTTTCGGTCATTTCCCCAAAAGTTTGACCAGGGGAGATAATTTCAATGACTAATTCGGGCGCGACAGGACAAGCGTCATCTTGCAACCAATCGGCAGGAAGACAATTATAAGAAACATATGTCAAATCTGCTACAGGAATCCAGTCTTGTTGATTTCGTGTGAGCTTAATTGCCCATTCAATTACCACCCGCCCCTTTCCTTCAGCCCATGTAGACAATAATATAAATAACGCACCTGTTATAGAACTATGAAAAAATTTGGGTGACATTTCATCGTTTTTGAATTTAGGAACAGCTTCTCCGTCAATTAATTCATAGATAATGTCTGTTTCCGGAAGTGCGAGAAATTCTTTCAGGGTAAGTGGGGTTTTAAGTTTAATCATTGTTGGTTTTAAAGTTGTGGGTATTACCCAGTTAGCCTTACCGCCAAACTTTGTAAAAGAACAACCCATTCCAAATCAACAAAATGCTTACGCTGTATTCCTAACAGAATTTTGTAGCTTACTTTGCTACGCAACGCTACTGCGCTTTCTTCTCTAAGAGAGGCTGCACCCTAAGCGTAGCTATGCCGCAGGTTTTACGGAACACTGCGTGAACGCGCAGCGTATACGTAGGATGCACTCCGGAGGAGAATTTTGAATTTACGGCGGTGGCGGTACTAGTTTATTTGTTGGTGTGGAAAGGGCTGGTATTATCCAGGCTACTGATTGCTAGAAGTTTTCAAAATTGGCGATCGCTTCTTTCATTTTATCCACCACCTCATCCACAGGGATAGCTCCCAATTCTCCAGAAGCACGAGTACGAATACTTAAGGTGTTAGTTTCCACTTCCTTTGCACCTATGACTGACATTACAGGTATTTTATCTTTTTCAGCGTTGCGGATTAATTTACCCAAGCGATCGCCACTAGTATCAACTTCTGCACGAATACCCAACAGCCGCATCTTAGTAGCCACATCTTTGGTAAAGTCTAACTGTGCTTCACCAACAGGCAACAATCTAGCTTGCACTGGTGCTAACCACAAGGGGAAATCCCCCGCATACTCTTCAATCAAGATACCAATCAGGCGTTCCAGAGAACCAAACGGCGCACGGTGAATCATCACTGGACGTTTGCGAGTTCCATCTTCAGCAACATATTCCAAATCAAAGCGTTCTGGTAGGTTGTAATCTACCTGCACAGTTCCCAACTGCCATTCTCTTTCTAAGGCATCTTTGACGATAAAATCTAATTTCGGCCCATAGAAAGCAGCTTCACCTATACCTTCAAAATGATCCATCCCCAAGGTTTCGACTGCTCGACGAATGGCATTTTCGGCTTGATTCCAAGCTTCATCAGAACCGATATATTTATCACTATCTGGGTCACGGAAACTGAGTCTGGCTTTAAAGCTACCTAACTTTAAGGTCTTAATTACCGACAAGATCAAATCTACAACATTGAGAAATTCTTGGTCTAACTGTTCTGGCGTGACAAAGATATGAGCATCATCTTGAGTGAACCCGCGTACACGAGTTAAACCACCTAATTCTCCTGATTGCTCATAGCGGTAAACTGTACCAAATTCTGCCAGCCTAATTGGTAATTCCCGGTAAGAGCGCAACTCACTCTTATATATTTGGATGTGGAAGGGGCAATTCATGGCTTTGAGAACGAAGCCTTGCTCCTGTGCTGCCGCTTCCTCATTCTCTGCCATCATGGGGAATAGGTCATCTTTATATTTTTGCCAGTGTCCAGAAGTCTTAAATAAATCCACTCGGCCAATATGAGGTGTAACAACCTGTTGATAACCCCGCTTGAGTTGTTCTTGTTTCAGAAAGTCTTCTAAAATGCTGCGTAACAAAGTGCCTTTGGGTGTCCACAAGGGTAAACCCGGCCCTACTTGGTCAGAGAATATAAATAATCCTAGTTCTTTACCGAGTTTGCGGTGGTCACGTCGTATGGCTTCTTCCTTGCGCCGCTTATACTCAGCTAGCTGTTCGGGGGTTTCCCAAGCAGTAGCATAAATCCGTTGTAGTTGGGCTTTAGTTTCATCCCCACGCCAGTAAGCACCCGCAACACTTTCTAGTTCTATGGCTTTGGGGTTTAGTTCACTGGTATTTTCTACATGAGGCCCCGCACACAAATCCCACCACTCATTCCCCAGGTGGTAAATTGTGATTGGTTCTTCTTTAATATCTCCCAGGATTTCTAATTTGTAGGGTTCTTTGATTTCCTGAATTCTGCGTTCTGCTTCCTGGCGGCTGACTTCTTCCCGAACTACTGGCAGTTTACGGTTGATAATCTTCACCATCTCTTTTTGGATGGCTTTGAGATCCTTATCGCTAAATGCTTCTGGATTATCAAAGTCGTAATAAAAGCCATTTTCAATCCAGGGGCCGATTGTCACTTGCGCTTTGGGAAACAGCTTCTGCACTGCCATTGCCATCACATGGGAAGCAGTATGGCGAATCTTCTTTAATTTTTCTGATTCGCTGGTACGCGGTAAATACATTTTTTCAGGTTGTGCTGATGTGTTGGGAGCTTGATTAGGCGACATTGGCTGCTGAACCATTGGCGAGGTAATTGTAAATTTGACAATTACATTTGTGAAAAAGCTACCCAAATATAACACAAGGTTATCGCTCTACTGCGCTGGCGTTCCGCCCACCGTAGCTCATCGCCTACTCTGGGGTGAGAAACTCCCTAACTACTATTCTCTTCACTGAACTGTATTGACTTATGGAGGTGGAATACTACAGTTTTGTCACATACACTACTGATTTTTGAGAAATCTTTCTGAAGAAATAGCTTATAGTAATGTTAAGAATTGTAAAAGAAGTTAATATTAGTAAAGAAATTAGAAGTATATCTCTCATTTATGCGAAACTCGGAATTACCGGATACCCATATACTCAAAACTGTTTTAGAACCCTTGTTAGACGATTTTCAGTATTGGTTTGAGCGATCGCGTGACTTTCTGGAAAAGGAGCGGCTCTCATTTATGCACGAACAAGAGCAGTCTGATTTGCTAATACGGATTCAGCAAGCCCAGGAAGAACTAAAGACAGCAAAGATGCTGTTTAACGTCACCGAAGGACAAGTCGGGATTGATATGGCAACATTAACGCCCTGGCATCAATTGGTAACTGAGTGCTGGAGTGTAGTTAGACGCTTTCATTCTGAGCAAGCCACATAGATAGATATCTATGAAGGGATACAACTCGTAAAAATTGCCAAAAATCCTTAACATTGTTTTTATCAACAATTAATGTATCGTATGCTACGATAAGTTAAATAAATGTTGACAAATTAACCTACCTATAAATAGATGCGCTCAAGATGCATCAGATATCTTTCCTTGCCGATGAATCAAACTTTGGCGAGATGAACCGTTAAAATATGAAGTTTTAAAACTTTTTAAAATTTGCTGCCCTGGAGGAAAAATTGATGTTACACCTACTCTACATTCTCGCTTTTACTATTCTTGCGGTGATAGCTGTTGCTAACTTGATTCGTAATTTAATCATGTTCAGTTTTGATCGCGATCGCAATTACCCAGTCAGAAACTCACAAACTGGCAATCAAGGCGGCTTTGGTTATTTGGGATCTAAAAACAACTTCGTACCCCATCCAGAGTTATTAGATAGCACAGGCAATATGATCAAAGAGCCTTTATTGGTAATGCGTTCTATCAATGTTGAAGATGCGCGTCAACAACTAGATGCACTTTATGAATCTTCTCCAGGGCATAAAAGAGAGGTAGATTAAACAGGTAAATTTCCTACTATATAGTCAATATACTTCAAGTCTTAGTAGGTAGAGAGTAGTGATCAGCAAAATCATCACGCTCTACCTACTTTTTATGCTTCAATTACCACACGCAAATTGCCGCGTTTTCTAGCAACACGACAGGCGGTAGTGCTACCAGAACGCTCAAATTCCAAATCGAGGATAGTAGTACCGACTTGCAGATTGTGTAGTGACAGACGACTTATTGATTCTGGCAAAGCAGGGTCAATAATTCGCAGACAGTTATTAGGCGCATCAGGTACTAAATTAACAATCATTTGCAATAGCTGGAAAATGCTACCAGTAGCCCAAGCTTGGGGAGTACAAGCAACAGGATACTGTACAGGGGTGCGATCGCCATTACGTTCGTATCCGCAGAAAAGTTCGGGGGGACGTTGGTAAGGTTGCTGATTCGTCATGTCAAACAAAGCTTGAAATAGTTCCAAAGCTTGATCAATCAAACCCAGCGATCGCAGTCCTATCGAGATCAAAGCATTATCATGAGGCCAAATCGAGCCAATGTGATAACCCATTGGGTTATAAGCTGGGGACAAACTACTCAAAGTCCGGATACCCCAGCCATTAAACATATCGGGTGCGCGTAATCTTTCCGCCACACTGTACGCTTTTTCTGGTGTAAATATCCCCAAATGCAGACAATGACCAGGATTAGAAGTAATGCTATCAACGTGCTTACCATCGCCATCTAAAGCCAAAGCACAGAAATCTTGGTCTTCCATCCAAAAATCTTGATTAAAACGCATCTTGAGATTTTTAGCATCTTCTTGCCAGCGTTCTGCTAAGTCAAGTCGTTTCTTCGTTCTAGCAATATCTGCTAGACGGGTTTTGGCAGCATAAACATAAGCTTGTACCTCACTCAAGGCAATAGAACCATTGGCTAGTTCCCCCTTGCGGTCTACAATACAGTCACCAGAGTCTTTCCAACCTTGGTTCGTTAGTCCCCGTTTAGATTTGCGGTGGTAACTCAGATAACCAGTTGGTTGAAGATTACGATCAATCCAATCCATCGCTGCTAAGGCATTGGGCCAAAGTTGCTCTAAGGTTTCTAGATCATGAGTCCAAGCGTAGTATTCGGCATACAGCATCAACCATAGGGGAGTAGCATCCACTGTACCGTAATAGGGTGTGTGGGGAATTTCTTGACATCTTGCCATTTCCCCCAAGCGCAACTCATGCAGAATTTTACCTGGTTCTTCCTCCCGCCAATCGTCCTCCACTTTACCCTGGTAAGCTGCCAGTAACATCAAGGTTTCCTTGCCAATTTCGGGATTCAGCATCAGGGTTTGGGAAGCTGTAATCAGCGAATCTCGCCCAAACAGTGTGGAAAACCAAGGAACACCAGCCGAGACAGTCTTCTTTTCACCAAAAGACTGGCGGAGCAAATACATATCTTGTTCAGCACGTTCAATTAACCGATTCAAAATACTTTTATCGGTGCGAATACTGGTAATTTGTTGTACCCAGTGCTGTTCCTCCATCATCTCAGCTGCTTTAGCCTGTCCTAAAGTCACAGCTGCACTCACTGTAGAAGTAGAAGTGTTATTGGTGAGAAGATTCACCCGATAGCCTAGCTTTTGGGTAGAATGAGAAGCCATTTCTAACCGCCAAACCGCAGTGTATCCCTTGAAATAGTCTGGTTGGCGATGTTGGAATTGAATGCGGGATTCCATTATCAAACCATCTAGACCTTGATAAGCCAAGGCTAAAACATTTTCCTTTGCTGCTGAGGGCTGAGTTTGGGTATGGCTATCAGGGTGAAAAGCGGCTAAGTCTTCCGATATAGGTTCTACAAGGCGTAAAAGTTTCCCCCGCTTTTCTCTCTCATAACCCCGGACTTCAAATAAATCGACAAAATCGGCATCAAAGCTAATACTTAGTTCAAAACTGATACTGGTGGTGCTGTAATTGGCTACCTCAATTTCTTCAAATAAAGCACCATTCAGTACCATTTCCCGGCGAATACCGATACTATCAGCTGTCATACGGTCATCTATTTTGGGGTTAGTACACAAAATCGCCAGTGCAAAACCTTTTTCTGCCGTACCACTGAGGAGTACAGGCGATCGCCCATCAATTTGCAACTCCAGACGACTCAAAAAACGCGTATCACAGCAAAACAGCCCCATACTGGGATTACCACCATCATTGAGGGAACAGCCAGAAATGTTCCCCATTGTGTCTGTCACCAAGAATAGATCATCATCCTTAACCGTCAGAGTTGGCTGTGGTCTTTCACTTACCACACAAGGCCACTCTGGGATAGGTAATTGTTCGGCGGGGATAAAAGTTTTTCCATCCAATAAAACTTTTTCTGGGGTTGTCAGGGTATCCGGTGTCATTAGCCAAAATTCCGTGTACAGGTCTAAATTTTTGCGATCGTATCAGCATCAACAGGCAAACAGTCCTGTAGTCAATAGTCTAGAGCCAATAGTTAAAGAGCTTGGTAGTATTGACGATTGACTTTTGACTAATGACTAGTTAATCCAACATACATAACAAATCTTTACCAATGTATATTGTTTAAATCTGAAGTCAAGGCTGAAAAATTGTAATTTTCAGTTAGTTTCTGCCGAGACAGCTAATAGTATTCGGAATTGGTGTTAATACTTAACCAAGATACAACAATATCCAAATTTAGGCAGAACTTCCTCCAGAGCCTCATCTTTAAATCAGTGAACAGTGAGCATTTATCAGTGATTAAGGTGTATCGTGAGGGATTGTCTTCAACTTTCTGGGAAAGTAAGATTTTGTGTATATGAATAACTTTTAGCTAACAAACTTCCCAATAGCTTGATAGGAGAGGTGTTCGAGAATGTATATTGAGCTTAGTAGCCTCTTTTTTTTAAACATCACGATGCCAGCAAATGGATCAAGAAAACTTGGGTGAAGACCAAAGTAGCTGTGACGTGTCTATACCCTAAGACACATCAAGGCTAGAACGACAAAATATATTGCTGTTGTTGGTCTATTTCTAACGTTAGATTTTTAAATATGTAGAGAAGGCTACAAGCACTCCTGAAAGGTGGGAGTAAATTTACTGCCAATGCCTTGAGAGAAAGTGCTGTTCAAAATTATTTACATTTTGCACCTGTCTACTTAAATTGAGATTCAGCTGTAACTTGTAAAATGCAGCTGTGACGTGGATCTTGTTCAGATTGGGCTTTTTAAAAGATATTCATGAGCATTTCGACTTCCGTGCTGAGTGATCTGCTACAGTCCCTACCTTACCTGCGGCCCCAGCTATACTTTAAAGCTTCATTAACGGCCCTCTCCCACGCAATGGAAGATCAGGTGTTGGCTGCGACTTTAGACAAGCCTCTAATAATTGCTAGCTTTCAGAGAGAGAGATTCTATCGTCAAGAAGCTCATCGCTATCAGCGTTTGGCGCAGCGAAGTAACCAAATATACGTATTGTCTGCGCCGGAAACTGATTTTGCTAATAGCTCCGAATACTATGAAAAGGTAGCCTTTGAGCCAGATGATGCTTTAAGTCAAGAGTGGCATTTGGTAGTAATTGCTGATAACTATGCTACTTGCTTAGTTTGCCGTGAAAGCTTGGGGTCGATCGCTAAAAATCAGCAAGTCCCTGATTGGCTTCCTAGTTTGGATATGGATACGGGGCGGCGATTTGAAGGAATTTGGACATCAGAACGGGGAGTCAGTATTAAAGCCGCGCAGTTGCTATTAGACAGGATTGCGGTGTATAGACCAAACTTAGCGGGTAAAGTTGAGAAAGCGCGGCAAAGATTTGGCATAGGAGATAGCAAAGCTTACGTCTCCAATGTCATTAGTGAATATGCTTGTGACATCGACACAGACCCCTTTGTCCAACGTCTAGTTACCTACCTACAAGCTAGTCAGTACAAACTGCATAAAGCTTACCGTTCCATCGCTGCCCAAGCGAGGAAAGAACGCTTAGTCAACTCAATTAGTACAGCAATTCGGCGATCGCTAGACCCCCATCAGGTACTACAAATCGCTGCCCAAGAACTAGGGCAACACTTAGGGGCAAGTCGTTGTTTAATTTACCGCGCTCAAGCCTCGGATGCTCAAGCTGCTATCGAACATGAGTTTTTAATGCCTGGGGTGGTATCTATTGCTGGGCAAACCTGGGAGTTAAATAGTAATCCCCTATTTCAAGAAGTGGTAGATCATGGTGAGGGTGTCTGTGTCAGTGATACCTTGAATGATTCTCGTGTCACTAATTCAGTCACACTATCCTCAATCATCAAAAAATTTGCCGTGCGTTCGTGGTTGATCGAACCAGTATTGTTTCAAGGACGGCTATTAGGGATTGTGGAACTACATTATTGCTCTCTACCGCCGCACCAATGGCAACAAGGGGAACTGGATTTAGTAGAGGCGATCGCTACCCACATTGGATCTGCTTTAATTCAGGCTGAAGCCTACGCCAACTTAGAAGAACTCAATAAACAGCTAGAAGCATTAGATCGTACCCGCAGTAACCTGATAGCCATCACCGGCCACGAACTCCGCACCCCTTTATCTACCATTCAAGTGTGCCTTGAAAGTCTCGCTACTGAGCCAGATATGCCTCTGGAATTGCAGCAAGTCATGCTTAACACGGCTTTGGCTGACTCAGAACGGATGCGAAAACTAGTACAAGATTTCTTAACCCTTTCTAACCTAGAAAGCGGTCGCGTGGAATGGCATCCAGAATCCCTAAGTTTACAAGAATGTGTAGATTTATCACTCAGCCGTATTCGCACGCGTCCCACAGTCGAAAAACCCCCCCAAATCACGGCGGACATTCCCGAAAACTTACCGCTAGTGAGAGCTGACGGTGATTGGTTAGTGGAAGTTTTAGCCAAACTGGTGGATAACTCCTGTAAATTTACCCCCACCCAAGGTCAAATACATATCAGTGCCGACTACAACAGCGATCGCATGGTAGTAGAAGTCACCGTGACTGATACAGGGCGCGGCATTGAACCTAATCGCCTAGAAATTGTTTTTGACCGTTTCTACCAAGAAGAAGGGGCATTACGGCGCACGGCGGGCGGGACAGGTCTAGGTTTGGCTATTTGCCGCCAAATCGTTAACGGTTGGGGTGGGAAAATTTGGGCAGAGTCAAGCGGTAAAGATCAAGGCAGTCAGTTTCATTTCACCATCCCCATTGTTCAGGGTAGCCAAGAGGAAAAGAAGCCGAAAGTCAAGAAAGTGGGGAATAGGAAATAGGGATTGGGGATTGGGGACTGGGTACTGGGGTAAAAGAAAGCAGGGGAAGCAGTAGAAGCAGGGGGAGCAAAATACAATGCCTACCTACTCATTACTCATTACTCATTACTCATTACTCAGCACTCAGCACTCAGCACTCACCAAAGACTGTTACAGACTGTGACGCGATCGCAATATGATCATGATAGCGGTGTTACGATGCCCTAAAAACGTTGAGAGAATCCCTTATGGCAGAAACACTTTCTGGCAAAACTCCACTCTTTGCTGGCAGCACTGGTGGCTTGCTCACCAAAGCAGAAGTAGAAGAAAAATACGCTATCACTTGGACTAGCCCCAAGGCTCAAGTTTTTGAACTACCCACCGGTGGTGCAGCTACCATGCACGAAGGTCAAAACTTGTTGTACATAGCTCGGAAAGAATATGGTATCGCTTTAGGCGGTCAACTCCGTAAATTCAAAATCACAGACTACAAAATTTACCGGATTCTGCCCAGTGGTGAAACCACATTCATTCACCCAGCTGATGGCGTATTCCCAGAAAAAGTGAACCCTGGTCGTGAGATAGTACGTCACGTTCCCCGCAGCATCGGGGAAAATCCCAGCCCTGCACAACTCAAGTTTTCTGGTAAAGCTACCCATGATGCGTAGGGAATAGGTACTGGGGACAAATTAGTGCTGAGTCCTGAGTGCTGAGTGCTGAGTTAAGAACTTCACTCAGCACTCGGTACTCATTACTCAGCACTAGCCAAGTCCCCAATCCACAGCTTTTCAATGAGTGGATTTGCAATGAGTGGATTTTAGATTATTCAATCCGAAATCTAAAATCCCCAGTCCTCTGTCTCTAGTTATTTAATTTTGACTTTTGACTTTTGACTTTTGACTTGATTTGTCGCCAATATGCCTATGATTTTTCCCGATTTTTCTGAATTTTCTCAGCTAGCTGCACAAGGTAATTTCATCCCCGTGTATCAGGAATGGGTAGCAGACCTAGATACACCTGTTTCCGCTTGGTACAAGTTTTGTGCAGGACAGCCCTACAGCTTTTTGCTGGAGTCGGTGGAAGGTGGGGAAAAAATCGGGCGTTATAGTTTAGTTGGTTGTGATCCACTGTGGATTTTAGAAGCCAGGGGCGACACTACCACCCAGACACACCGCGACGGTTCTCAGGTGTTGTTTGCAGGCGACCCGTTTACAGCTTTAGCTAACTGTCTTGCGCCTTTTCAACCAGTCAAGCTACCAGAATTACCGCCAGGAATTGGGGGGTTATTTGGCTTTTGGGGCTATGAGTTAATTCGTTGGATTGAGCCGCGTGTACCAGTGCATCCCCAAGATGAGCGCAACATCCCGGATGGGTTGTGGATGCAGGTAGACCATCTATTGATATTTGACCAAGTAAAGCGGAAAATTTGGGCGATCGCCTATGCTGATTTACGTGATCCAGCAGTAGATATAAAATCAGCATATCAACAAGCGTGCGATCGCGTTACCCAGATGGTAAGTAAGTTATCTTTACCCTTATCGCCACAAAAAACCATCTTGGAGTGGACACCCCCCAGCCAAGCTAAGGTCGGGGAAGCACCAGAATATAGCAGCAATTTTACCCGCCCAGAATTTTGCGCCAGTGTCCAAAAAGCAAAAGATTACATCAAAGCTGGTGATATCTTTCAAGTCGTCATTTCTCAGCGTCTTTCTACACAATACACAGGCGACCCCTTTTCTCTCTATCGTTCCCTGCGTCAAATTAATCCTTCGCCTTATATGGCGTATTTTCACTTCCAAGACTGGCAAATTATTGGTTCTAGTCCCGAAGTTATGGTGAAAGCAGAACGGGATGCAGAGGGTGAGGTCATAGCCACCGTCCGTCCCATTGCGGGGACACGTCCACGGGGTAAAACAACTCAGGAAGATTTAGCTTTTGCTACAGACTTATTGCAAGACCCTAAAGAAATTGCTGAACACGTCATGCTAGTCGATTTAGGACGAAATGATTTGGGGCGAGTTTGTGAAAGTGGTAGCGTCAAAGTTGATGAATTAATGGTAGTTGAGCGTTATTCTCATGTTATGCACATTGTGAGTAATGTGGTAGGTAAATTAGCACCCAATAAAACCGCCTGGGATTTATTAAAAGCTTGCTTCCCTGCGGGGACAGTTAGCGGCGCACCGAAAATTCGGGCGATGGAAATTATCAATGAATTAGAACCGAGTCGCCGGGGTGTGTATTCTGGAGTGTATGGTTATTACGATTTTGAAGGACAATTAAATAGTGCGATCGCAATTCGCACGATGGTAGTTAGAGATAATACAGTCACAGTACAAGCTGGTGCAGGTTTAGTAGCTGATTCTGAACCAGAAAAGGAATATGAGGAGACTTTAAATAAAGCTAGAGGTCTGCTTGTAGCGATTCGTTGTTTGCGGTGAATTTGGGGTTAATCTTCATACCTTTCGCTTCAGGTGGCAAGGGGAAAAAGGAATTGCTAAAGCACTTATGTAGAGACGCAATTTACTTTTAAATTTTGAATTGTTAAAGCATTTGAAAGACCGATGCTTGGTAGATGAAACCCTTTTAAGAGAGAGAGTAAAATTTATTTACTAAAAGTCAGCACATTCTCAGCAACTAAACAGAGATCAGCTACAGTATATTTTACAAAAACTGAACTTTGGGTAGCATTACAAGAACTTTTGACTGTGATTGTCTTGGTATTATCCTTAATCAATTTAGCTTGGTAGGTGTACAGCGAATCACTTTTGTTGCTAAAAGTTAGCTCACCTAAAATTGTATTGTTGTCTAAACTTTGCTCTAAAATCTTACCTGCTACTTTATAGTTAAACCAATTCCATCCTTGACTCAACATTAAATCTCTCTCTAAAACTTGTAATGCAGGATGCAAAATTCCCCAGCCCCTATACACTTTCTTTAAGCCTTGAATATCACCAGTATGTGTCAAAAGTGCCTGGAATGAATGCTCATCTAAACACCCATAATATCTACCTTGTGGTAAGTCTATAGCTGTGGGCGCAAATCGATGTCCACCAAAATGACTGGATCTCCAGATCCGCACGTTTTTCAAGTTTAAATTAGCAATAGTATCTGTAGCATAGAAATAAAAAGGATTACCATATCTGGCACAGCATTTATCATGACTGCCGTGGGTACATATTAAAATATCTCTACTGATACTGTTATCTATTTCATAACTAGGCACTTTTCCCCATAACCATTTTTTGACAACTGATGCTACCTGCTCGATATGTGGCACTCTAAATTCATGCTTAATATATCCAGAACTCAATCCTTCTTGTTTTTGATAAATCAAAAGAGTTGTATGTTCTACTTTGTGGGTTAAATCATTAGCAATTAAGAGAAATCTGATTGATAATTTAGCTTGCTTAACCTCTTCTACCAAAATCTGTAAATTACGAGGAACCCATTTAGAATTAAAGGCATTTGATACCCAAGGTAAAGGGCATTCAACAAGAATATAAGTTTGGTAGTCAGTCGCACTACCAATAACATCTTCTCCCAGTTCGCGTGTAGAATCAGAACAAAAAAAACTATCCATTAATCTATACTGAATAACGATATTTATAGACAATATTTTGCTGGAATTAGTTGTAGTAGAAACTACAATTTTTACACTAACCCCATTATTTGATTAAACCCTGGTAGCCACTTTATAGCATTATTTCTCAAAAACGTCTTCCCTATTAAGAATAATTCTAGAATAGAAGTAGAAAAGTGTTTAATCTTATCTAGTACAGAAGACTCAATATTTAGCTTTCAGGAAGTTTTCGATCTAACATACTGGCTAAACTTTTTTACTAAATAATCTCCACAAAGCATAATCAACTGTGTATTTATATCTACATAATGGGGGTATTCAAAGTTTTGAAAGAAAGATATGTGACCAGCATAATAAAAAAATTAACATTTTTGTGATCAAATCTTCCTAAAGGTAGTTCCGTTAATTTTTTATTAACTAAAAATTTTTGATTTTCTTCTTGGCTACCTCTAACTAAAACTTTGTGTGCGAATCCTTTTTTAGATGTTGTGCAACTGATCTACACCTTTAAAAATATTATCAATAAAGATTCTCAATAATTTTCTAAAAAAATATAGATATCTAGGGGTAGAGTATCTTGTTAGACTCTATGAATTATGTATCTCACTAGCTAGGTTATTACTTGCGCTGTGAGTATTTACTTATGCTTGAAATGCCCGGATTACAGGTTCTCTTACTCAATTTTTCCAACTTTTTAACAGATAAGTGAGAAAAATAGGTAGCTATCCTACTAACTCTTTTTAACTTTTGCAAGTTAGATAATTTTTGAGACAATTAATTTAATTAAAACTCAAATTCAATATTAATGCAAGTCTTTGTTGATATTTATAACGGTAGTGCCAACTTTTTTTCAGGCTAGATGCTTGCTAAATCAAGCTTTACAGGCGATTTTCCTAAAAAAATTATTATATGACCCATTGAAAAGATCAATACTATCAATAATAATTGTCAATATATAATCTTAGCCCTAGATTTTGGTGGTACTAATTCGCTAAAGCAATGTGAAACTGAGTTCCGACAGATTAAGACGGGTTATCTCTATGACTGATAACTTTCTTAGGCAAAGCTTAAATTAACCCGCACAATCATACCGCCGCCATTCACTAAATCCTCAAAATCAATTTTTCCGTTAAGTCTTGAAAAGCTTGCCCACAAAGGATTTCGTTGAAACGGGCAGAAGCCTCACGTCTGGGGCTACGCCGAGCGGGGGATGAATGACCAGACGACGACGAAACACCTATCCACCAATATCAACCGTCAGATTGTTCAGGGAGTGAGGTGGTTGTTCGCGTAGCGATTGGCTACTAGAAATATATACTCCTCTTGGATCTACTATTGGCGCAATGCGGTTGATTTTTCTAAGCTCGTGCTAGTAGGGGAGCAGCAGCTAGGAGAGTTTGGGTGTAGGGATGTTGTGGGTTAGCAAATATTTGTTTGGTGGGGCCAAGTTCGACAATTTTACCACCGTGCATCACGGCTATACGATCGCACAAAAATCTCGCTAACCACAGGTCATGAGTAATAAACAAATAGGTCAACTCAAACTCATCTTTTAATTGCAACATCAATTCCAGCACTTGGGACTGTACACTCGCATCTAACATACTCACGGGTTCGTCGCAGATTAATAGTTTAGGACGAGTAATTAAAGCCCGCGCGATCGCTACCCGTTGCTGCTGTCCCCCAGACAAGTCTGATGGATAACGTTGATAATATAATTCCGTTGGTGTTAAGCCGACTTTCTCCAACATCCATAACACCTGTTCTTTGGCTTTAGCTGCATCAGCTAGATGATGAATTAATAAAGGATCGCCTATACTTTGTCCCACCGTCATAGCTGGGTTAAGACAAGCATGAGGATCTTGAAACACCATTTGGATTTGTCGCCGGGAAGCACGAATTTCTGAACGGGACAGCTTAGTTAAATCTTGTCCTAAAAACTCTACTTTCCCAGATGTCGGACGAATTAACTGTAATATTGTCCGCGATAGTGTACTTTTACCACATCCAGATTCACCCACTAATCCCAGAATTTCCCCTGGATACAATTCCAGATTAATCCCATCTACAGCCTTAATAGTTTGACTTTCCGCCTTAAACAGTCGTTCTATAAAGTTAGGTTCGATAGTGTAATACTGCTTAAGTTCCGTTACTCGCAGGATTGGGGATTGAGTGTGATTTTCTCCATTACCCCTTATCCCCAGAGGGGGCCCCGAGTTCCCCAGTCCCCAGTCGCCAGTCCCCACCTCATCAACGGATTGAATGTGTAACGCTGCTTGCAAAAGCGATCGCGTATATTCATGTTGGGGATTCTTAAAGACAGTATCTGTATAACCCATTTCTACCATTTTGCCTTGGTACATTACCCCAATGCGATCGCAATATTCCGCCACCATTGCCAAATCGTGAGAAATTAGCAGCAGTGCCATATTTTCCTGACTACAAAGGCGGGTTAATTCTTGTAAAATCTGGGCGGAGACAGTGACATCTAAGCTAGTGGTAGGTTCGTCTGCGACAATTAATTTAGGATTAAGAAGTAAAGCTAATGCGATCGCTACCCGTTGACGCATCCCGCCGCTAAACTCATGGGGGTACTGATTCCACCGACTAGCGGGAATATTCACCTTCTCTAAAGTAGCCAGTGCTTGTTCCTTCGCTTCCTTGGCTGATAACTCTGGTAAGTGCGCTTGCAAAGTTTCGATGCAATGATTCCCAATCGTCATCAGAGGATCAAGCCGCGTCATCGGATCTTGGAAAATTAATGCTACCGCTTCTCCCCGAAATTTCCGCAATTGGGTTGGTGTTAAATCAAATACCGATTCTCCTTGAAACGTTACCCGCCCTTCCACTTGACTAGAGGCTGGTAGCAGACGCATTGCCGCCCGTCCCAAGGTAGACTTACCACAACCCGATTCACCAACTAACCCCATTTTTTCACCAGGTTGTAAGGTAAAAGATACGTCATCAACTGCCCACTGTAGTTCTTCCCCGTTACGCTGCGGATAGGCGACACGCAAATTTTCGATACAAAATAACTCTTTACTCATAGTTTATTTATCAGCCCAAAGCCACCAGCTTGGATATTTTTAAATTTAAGCTAGTGTATCAAATTCTTTAAATTAAAGTATTGGATATCAAATATTATCGTAAATTCAAGAGTTTAAGACCCCTAAGTAGAACGGCGTAAATAATCAAAGGTTTGTAGTAAGGACTTTAGTCCTTCTTTTCGGACTAAAGTCCTTACTACGAACTCGATCACAAGAACCTTACATTACTTAACATAGTTGGGTTTATTACCACTGACTTACTTACGTCTACACGTAGTATTAGTTGAGTTGGGGTTTAAATCCTCGACTCCAACTGTCTTTAATTTTGTAGCTTGCTTCTCGTAGAGTATTTTGAATTTTGAATTGTTAATGCTACTGATGCTAAAATCTGGCTTCATATTCAAATAAGAATAGATTTTCATTTCCCAAATTAGTCGCGCCACGTACAAGAATTTCGTCATTGAGACGATAAAGCACATTGTAACGGAAAGACTCATTGGTAGCAAAAGCGCGTGATAAGGAGACAGATAAGTTACGGTTGACGTTAAACACACCCTCTGCTGACAAGTTGAGAACTGAAGATGTAGTTGATTCTTGACTAGTAGCAGGGGTAGGAAATATCCGAAATTCGTTAAAGCCAACCGCCTGTCCGATAGCAGTGATAGTTCCTTGCAAACCACCTAAAACAGTAGAGCCGGCGAAATTAGTCAATCCTTGTGTTAAATCTCCTGGCTGACTGAGAGAATTAAGAATCGAGCCACCCAACAAACCAACAATTTCTCCCTGACTTCGGCGAGGTTCACTCGTCAATTCCAAATTGTCTGCTAATTCACTGGCCTTACCTGTCGCCCTTGCTTGGACGCGAACGGTACGTAAAGTCCCAAAGTTGTTAGCGGAAATATCGCTAATTTCCGAAGACAAAGGTGATTCTAAGATTTGACTACCTGTTGCCGATGTCTCAGATACAATTGCCACCAGTCGGACATCTAAGCTAGGGTCAAGTCCTTGGCTGGGAGTAAACGTCGCTGTTTGTTCATAGCCCCGCGCCAAGGTAAACTCTGTAGAAAATAAGCTGATTCGTCCTCCTGTCAAACGGATGACTCCTTGAGGGAGGGGCTTGGCTAGAGTACCGTTGATAGTCAGGTCGCCTTTAGCATCAAAGCTCAGTACAGGTTGACTAAATGCCGATGCTCCTGGTATGGAGCTGAGTAGAGACTCAGTTGTAACCCGAATATCGTCCCCCAGAACCAATCGTAAATCTGCAAACTCTATAGGTAAGTTGGGTGTAGTGCTAACCTCTGTTGTAACTGGATTACTGCTAGCCTCTGGTGTATTGAGAGTAATAGAAGTAGGCTCTGGTGTAGTTGCAGTCGTGTTTGCTGGGTTTGAGCTATCAGCCGCAGATTTGCCAATAATGACTTGACCATCACTCAGTTCTATCTCTCCACCAATTACAGGTTTTAGTGCTGTTCCCCGAATTACGGCATTACCGCTAACATCACCTTGATACAATCCTGGAACTTGAAAATCTAGTTGTTCTTCTATAGATACGGTTAGGGGATTGGATGCGTCTGGCTGAGGAGTAAAAATAGGTAAAATTCCTGTGACAGCTACTAGCCCTTGATTATAATTGGCTTGAATACCCTCTACATTTAGCGTACTACCATCAAATAGCAGTGTTCCTGTGACATTTGTGAGGGGTTCGGATAAAGCTTGAGCGCGAATAGTAGCATTATTAACTCTGGTAGTTCCATTGATAATTGGCTCTTTTAACGTACCCTGAACATTAACATCTACTTGGCCTTCACCATCTACCCAACTAACTTGATTATTGGTAAATACATTTAACAGTGCCAATCCTTCATTATTCAAACTGGCGTTGACACTGAGTTGATTATTATCTGATGGCACTGCCGCAAAAGGTAGCGGTGCAGGTACGCTACCTGTAATTGATAGGGGTTGTGTCCCAGTCAATAACAAGGTGCTATCAAAACCCAGACGAGCATTGTTGTAATTAAATTTTACCTGTCCTGTTTGCACAGGTTGCTGATTTACAGTGGCATTAGCTAACGAAACTTCACCATTAACTTTAGGGTCATTTAAACTACCTTGCAAGTTAGCTACAGCATTGACTTGACCTGTGACATCTACAGGGTATTGCTCGATAAAAGGCTGTAAAAGTGACAGGGGTAAACTTGCTACATTTAAGTTTCCAGATAGTTGTTCTGTTCCTAACTGTCCAGAAAAAGCGATTAATCCTTGATTTATCCCCAGACTTAATGGTGAGAGTGTAACTACACCATCTGCAAAATTACCTTTAGCTGTGACTTGATTAATCGAATATTCACCCCATCGCCAGTTATTACCCTGGAAATTAAAGCCGACATTCAAACCAGATTTTAATGAACCACTGGCTGTAATTCCCCCACTCAAAGCACCTGTTAATTCTGCAAGGGTAGGTAAAGAGGTTGCTTGTTCTTTCTCTTGCTGCTGTTGTTGTGCTACCGATGTTTCAATTTGGGAAAAATACTCTAACTGTGTTTGCAAGTCTGCATTCGGTAAACTCACAGGTGTAGTGTCGAGTACCTCTGCTCCGGCTAACGTTGGAGACTCCAACCCACTACCAAGGTCTTGGAGGTCGAAGATATTAAATGCTTGCAAGATTTGCTCAATTTTAGTTGGCTCTAAATCAGCTTGTACTTGAAATTTGGGGTCATTACCGGTTTGCAAATTTCCACTGAGAGCTATGCTGCTGTTTCCTAACCGCAATAGACCATTAGTTAAGCTAGCAGTCCCATCGGCATAGTTGATATTAGCTCGAAATTCTTCTGCTGAGACTCTAGCAACACGGGGTTTAATTATCTCTATGTCTCCACTTGCTGCATAATTATTCAGGTTAACAACTAAATTTCCCGATAGTTCTCCCCCTAGAGGTTTCAAGCGATTGTCAGGTAAAAAGCCACCAACCAGAGCTATAGGAAACTGTTGGGCGTTGACAATTAAGTTATCTGCTACGATTCTACCTGTGCTAATCGCCTGTCCGCGCTTGAGTAAAAATGAGGTGGGGAGATAATCTGCGCCCAGATTAACTGCTATTTTGTCTTGTCTCCCTGCAAGTTGCAGTCTTGCTCCTTGTCCTCCTTGAAAATTCACGTCTCCAGTTAAAACTGGGTCAAATGCTAAGTTACCGACATTGAAATTCCGCAACCTGATATTACCAGTAGCCTTGGGAGTTTCCAGAGTCCCTGTCACTTGCCCATTAAAATCAAGTAACCCTGCTATTGCTATATCTCCAGGGACTTGCAAGCCAGTGTTTTGCAGGTTAAAATTCTCTGCTAGGACATTTAAATTAAACCCAGTAATTTGGGGTGTACCCGTCTGGGGTAATTGTACAGCGATCGCACCACTAGCACTAAATCCTGGAATACTCGCACGTTGGACTATAATCTGCTGTCCATTCCACTGAAATTGGGCTGTTAGCGGTTGCGCTAACTGGGGTACGACTTGGGAAGCGCGGATTTGTCCGGCTGCGCGAATATCTGCAACCTCGAAAGACTCTGTTGTCCCTGTCAATTTGATATCGCTGTTCAGCCGTCCTTGGAGTTGTGGTGAGAAACGGTTGAGTTGTATTTGGTCAGCGTTGACAACGGCTTGCCAGCGACCAGCATTGAGGTTAATGTCTCTCAGATTAACGCCACCTCCTGCTAAACTCAAGCTGGCCTCTCCTGTAGCTTGAATATTTGCAGGTTGAAAAGCCGTAGTGCTTCCTGACAAATTTACTGATGCACTATTTACAACTCCCTGAAACTGTGGTGGTATCTCCTGAAAACGATTTAATTGTAAACTTTGGGCATTGACAGCAGCTTGCCAGCGTTGTTGAGTCAGCTGACCATTGGCTGTAATTGTACCACCTACTACGTTAAAAACAGCACTTGGCAATAGGATATTCTGCCCTTGTTGAGTAATCACAACTCGCCCCGTAGTTGGATAGGTAGCGGTAGGTGCTTGCAGTTGTGCTACTGTCCGCAGATTGCCAAGAGTACCGGAAATTCTCGCATTGGCTGATATAGAGCCGACTTTGATTGTAGCTCCAGGGGTGTTGGTTTTAGCGATCGCATCCCCTGGTAAATTTTGGGCTTTAATATTGAATAATACATTCCCTTGGGGTGCTAGCTGAACTTGACCACTCCCCACGATTTGTCCCCCGGCTGGCGGCTTCACCTCTACACTAGAAATGTTCAGTGCCAAAGATTGTTTATCTAATGAGCCAGTAATTTCTGCTTCTGCTGAGACATTACCCACGTTGATGGGAGGAGTCAAGCCATAGCTACGTGCTAGTATATCCCCGGATATATCGGCTGCTTGAATCTTAAAATTTACTTGATCACCCAGAGTAGCTTCACCGCTTCCTGTAATTTCACCACCTGCGGCGGGGACTAGTGTTAAATTTGAGACAGCAATTCGGGAAACATTTTCAGATATACTTAAACGAAAATCAGTATTGACGGTTTTAAATTGAACACGGTCAACTTGAATTGGTTTGGTGTTGCTGGCTGTACCGCTAAGAATTGGCTGCTGAAGTGTCCCCTGCAACCTAATATCTGCTTGCACTTCGCCAGTAGCTATCACTGGTGAATCTACTTTGAGCGTGTCTAAGATATTTTTCGCACTGACTGGTTTTACCTGGGCTGAGATGTTAAAACCTGTTTGTGTATTAACTGTTCCATTTGCTACGATGGGTACTTGACCAAGGTTGGTCGTGAGATTATCTAGAGCGATCGCCTGACCTTTAAATATCAAGTTACCATTAGTATTAGTAAACCGTTGGGGAATATCTTGGATTTGAGCAGTCACCCCACTAGGAGTAGCTGTCCCCGTAATTACTATATCTGCGGAATTGGAGAGGATTTTCAGTCCTAAGTCGGCATCTATACGTCCTGCTTGTAAAACAATTGGCAATTGAATTAGGCGACTGACATCAGATGCTTGTAAACTTTGTGCTACAACCTTGAGGCTAGTTGCTTGTGTTTTCAATTCTGTTTCACCAGAGATATTAACTGTACCTCCTCTGGTAAGTTGACCATTTATTTCATAACCAACCCCTGTGTTTTTAGGTAAAAATCGCGCAATACCACTAAATTTATCTATAACTACAGAACCTTTCGGCTTAATTGATGTGGATGCTGGGAATAACTCTACATTTCCATCAACAAGCTTGAGTGTTTGTAACTCAATTTGAATAGCACCTTGACCTTCTCCACTCTTAACATCAGCCGTAACCCAACTACCATCTTGACCTTGTTGGATGTAGACCTTGGGCTGAACTAATGTGACATTTAATGGTAATGTTCGGGTAAGTAATATTTGTAAGGGTGAAAACTGCACATCAACGCTCTCTGCTTTCACCCAATCTTGATCTGTAGAAGTTGCTGGTATCGATAGAGAGCTAAATCTCAGACTAGAGAGTGAAAAAGCTGCAATTTTACCTAATTTTATCGGTCGCCCCAGCAATTGCTCCAGATTTGTTTCTACTAACGGGGCTAAATCGTTGTATACATATTGTCTTACCCACCAAGTACCAGATGCGATTCCAGTGAGCAAAATAATTCCTACAACTAGGCTGGTACGTCTTGAAAGGAGAAGATTTAATAAACGACGGTTCGCTGACTCCTGATCATTTCCTGATTTTGGTGAGTGCGTCATTTTTATTATTAGTGTCTGCTTACTAGGCAGTAAGTGAATTTCTTGAGTGCTTGATGATCCTTCAACTATGGTGATTGTACCATCTTGACGCACACGGAATCCGCAACTAGTGACGCATTTCCAATAAAATTTTGATGACAACTTATTACCAGAACGCGATGGTTTCTGGAATCCTCAGCCAGATATAAGTTTGAGTTAAGAGAGAAAGGGTTGTTCTATGTCATTATTTACTACTTTTGCTAGCTTAAAAATTCACATTTTTAATAATTTTTATATAAAAATTGCTTGTGTTTTTCATGGAAAAGATAATTTAAGAAGATGTTTCTTCCTTTATTCCTTGATTCTTGTTGTTTAACTTTCTCGCAAGATTAAGAAAAAATACGGAGGTGCGTATAATTATTAAAACAGACAATATTATTTATGGTTAAACAATAATAATACTTCCTTTGGAAGTAGTAACTGCAATTCCTAGAAAAATTTGATTTTTATGCGATCGCAGATAGAATTTATATTCATTTCTTCATAATGAGTTCAACCTAAATCCTTTGACAACTATTCATCTAGAATCACTATTTTTAGAAAAGTAATATAGATTTTTATCATGTTTCAAAAAACAAATATTAAATCAATATGTTTAAAATTATTTCGGCTTCCATTTAAACTCCTTCCATCTCAGTTAATTACTATCACTGTTATACTAACTCTAGCTCTAGTTTTATTTTTACCTCAAACATGGATTACTTGGCGAGCTTATAATGATTTTAATAATCTTCTTGAAAACGAATTAAAACTACGAAGTTTGAATGAAAAAATTACTTATTATGATGAAGTTCTTACGATGTCAGCCCGCATGAATGCTGCTACAGGTGATTCCATTTGGGAAATAAGATATCGTAAATTTGAACCTTTACTAGATGCAGCCATTAAAGAATCAATTAAACTTGCTCCCCAAGCTTATAATAATCAAGATGCACAAGAGACTGATGCTGCGAATCAGCGTTTGGTGGCAATGGAATATAAATCTTTTGATTTAGTTAGAACAGGTCAAAAACTAGCAGCTAAATCCCTTTTGCTAAGTCAAAAATACGAATTAGAGAAGCAAAAATACGCATCAGGAGTTGATAGAATAAATAAAAATATTTCTCTTCAGATATATAATAGAATATTCCAATATCGCCGATATTTATTATGGTCAATTTGTGCTTCCTTTATTAGTTTAGCTTTCCTTATCCCTTCATGGTTATTAGTTTTGCGTTTATTAAAGAACTATTTAAAATCTAGTAAAATTGCTCAAAAAGCATTAACAAATATCAATCATGAATTAGAAGTGCGTGTAGAAAAAAGAGCCAAAGAATTGCAAAATAAAAATACTCAACTCACTCAAACATTACAAAGATTACAACAAGCACAAATCCAATTAATTCAGACAGAAAAAATGTCTTCATTAGGTGAGATGGTAGCTGGGATTGCCCATGAAATCAATAATCCAATCACTTTTGTTAAATGCAATATTGACTATGTAAAAGAATATTCATCTAACATATTAAAGCTTATACATAATTATCAGCTATATTATCCCCAACCTCCAGATCATATTCAATCCCAAATCAAAGAGATGGATTTAGAATTTGTTCAAGAAGATTTTATCAAAATCCTTAAATCTATAGAAATTGGTACTGACAGAGTTGAGAAAATTGTTAAATCTCTGCGTAATTTTTCTCGTCTGGATGAAGCGGAAATCAAAGCAGTAGATATTGATGAAGGTATTGATGGTACTTTGATGATTTTATCTCATCGTCTGAAAGCTATGGACAAAAATCCAGAAATTTCGATAATCAAAGAATATGCTTTATTACCATTGGTTGAATGTTACCCTGGTTTACTGAATCAGGTATTTATGAATATTCTGGCTAATGCCATAGATGCTTTACATGAATATAACTTGCAACGTACAAGTGATGAAATTAAAAATAACCCTTCTGCAATTCGTATTTGCACTTATCAACTAAATGAATCTTGGATACAAATTCGGATTATTGATAATGGTATAGGTATTCCAGAAAATATTCGTGACAAATTGTTTGATCCATTTTTTACTACTAAGCCTGTGGGTCAGGGTACAGGACTAGGATTATCGATTAGTTACCAGATTATTGTGGAGAAACATTCTGGAAAGCTATATTGTAATTCTAATCAACCAAAAGGCATAGAATTTGTCATTGAAATTCCTATCGTTCAGCGTTTAGCTTAGATAAATTATTGAATTTATATTACTTAGCATTCCTTAACGGTAGCAAGTGTGAAATTTTGGCTTACAGGAATCTGAATAATAAACTCTGTTCCCTGACCAATAGTAGAGAAACAATCTAATTTCCCCCCGTGTTTTTCGGTAATAATTTGCAGGCTGATAGACATTCCCATTCCTGTACCTTTACCGGATGGCTTCGTAGTAAAAAATGGCTGAAAAATTTTGCTTTGAACATCTTCAGGGATACCAGAACCGTTATCAGCGATCGCAATTTGCACCCACTGAGCATCTTTAATGGATGTACTAATAGTAATCTGATTCTTTTGTTGCCTACTTTGTTGTTCTTCTAGAGCATCAATAGCATTGACTAAAATATTCATAAATACCTGATTGAGTTGCCCAGGATAACACTCTATCAAAGGTAAATTACCATAATTTTTAATGACTTGAATAGCGGGGTATTCTGGTGTATCTTTCAAGCGATGTTGTAAAATCAGCAAAGTGCTATCAATACCTTCATGAATATCTACCGCTTTGAATGCTGATTCATCAAGACGAGAGAAGTTCCTTAATGACAGCACAATCCGGCGAATCCGATCTGTACCAATTTTCATTGAATCCAACATTTTTGGTAAATCTTCCTGGATAAATTCCAGTTCGATATTTTCTGCTTCATCTACTATTTCTGATACTGGTTCAGGGTAATATTTTTGGTACAATTGTACAAAATTTAAGAGATTTCCGGCATATTCTTGGACATGAGCCAAATTGCCGTGGATAAAGTTAACTGGATTATTAATTTCGTGGGCTATCCCTGCTACCATTTGCCCCAAAGCAGACATTTTTTCGCTTTGCACCATTTGCAATTGAGTACGTTGTAATTCCTCTAGTAGTTGTTGCAAACGGATATTTTTCTCGCTGAGTTCTTCGGTTCTTGTCTCTACCTTATGTTCTAGAGTTTCGTTATAAGCTGCTAGTTGTTCGTTCGCTGCCTGTTGCTGGTTTAATAGTTGTTTAACTGTAGCAATTAATTGATTGAGAGAGTTGCCAAGCACACCAATTTCATCATTACTATCAATATTCACTTGTAAATTGAAATTCGACTCTTCTGTAGAACGTCTAGCTATATTAGTTAATGTTTGAATAGGTCGAGCGATCGCTCGACTAGTAAAAAGTGCTAAGAGAATTGAAATACCCACTGATAAGGTAATACTAGTAAGAACAATTTGTTGAGATAATTTGGTGGATTGTTCATGCAATTCATTAGTTTGCTTTGTTGTTAAATAAGAATTTTTAATAATATCTACTAAATCATCAGAAATGCCATCAAAATTAAGTGCTAAATCACTATTTGTAAATTCAATTAATATTTTTTGAGCTTGTTCAATATCTTTTGGTGTATTCAAATTTAATGTCTGTATCTGCTTTCTCCGGTATTCTAGTTCTTGAAAATACTGTTGTGGAATATCATTATAAGTTTGCAAAAATTTTGGTATTTCTGTAAGGTTTATGTCTCCCGCAGGTTTAGACTTTATCTTCACAAAAGCCTTTAACTCAGCCCAATGACTTTTTATTTCAGATTCATGGTGCAGCAAATGAGCATATTCCTCATTATAACTTTCTGGGTTTTTGACTAAGGGAATGAGTTGTTGTTGATGGGTACGCGCCTGAAGAACACCAGCTTGCAAGCGATGCAGTAATTCAATTTCATTGCGGGTGTGTTGTTTCCTTTCGCTAGCTTGTTGGTAATAGTGACGACCAATACCAAAACCAGCCACCGTTCCAGAAACAGCAATACCTAGGGTAATAGCATATCCTAGACTAATCCTTTGCCCAATTCCTAACTTAATTTTCAGCATAGAATCTTCACTACCTAAAAGGACTTTTGTTGATTCTATGATTCCCCTTATCCCTTGCAGTCTAACAGCAAAGCTTGATCACAAACCCATGATTCAGATGCGTCTGTGGGTGTTTTGTTGGAGTATGACGCAGCAATAGTGAATCAAACTCATGAGGCGATCGCTAATTAAGTAAGTACAGCATTCCGCATTCCATGAAATTCGTAGTCAACCCTCCGCGTACCTCCGCACTTACCTCTCTTCCCCACTGCGTTTAAATTTCCACTCTCCCCAACTTTTGGGAACTATAAAGTTACAGTCTTGTTTTCTGACAACACTGTAAACATTTATCTAATTTATCGATCCAAAACTGGGAATGTGACAACTGGATTCTGTAGAAGCATTAATAACTGCTAATAGGAGGGTATCAAGCTGTGAAGATTTTTTGGAATACTACCTTTTACGCCATATTTTGGCTGTGGAACTTAACATTTTTAATGTTTGTCTATTTCGGGATAATGCCTTGGATAGCTGTACCATTATTCCAAGCCACCTTACAGGGTGATATCCCCGCAGAATTTTCTCTAACTCTAGTTACCTTAATCGCCATACCAACAATTTCTTCTCTTATTGGAGGTAAGTTTTTCATCACACAACCCCTACAACTCATCCGCTTATTTTATGGGGTAGAAGCACCACTATTTGTTTTGTGTTTGTTGCGGTTGTTTGTCATTCGGGAATTGACACCCGCTAGTACCCAGATTATCGCCACAATTGGTATATGTATTGCAGCATTTTGCGGAGAATTATTTTTTGGGTATGCTTCTAGACGAAAAAATGCTCTGCAATGGGTGCAAATGCTAGCACATAGTTTAATGCTGCTATTCGGCATTTATGCAGGTGTAATCTTACTATTTTATGCCTTGCCTTTAGCAGCGTTTTTGGTGCAGGAGTTTGTTAAATTTGAATGGTTAAAAGGTTTATGGTATTTATTGACTGATTTTTCGTTAATTGGTAGTTTATGGTTAGTAGCTCTTTGGTTACTTCTCTTTGCCTTTAGTGCCACTTTGTTTATTTTCATGCCTTCCGCACTAGCAGCGATGTATGTGAATTCTGGCTCTAGAATTTTACAAGCTTTTGCTAGAGATTACGGAAATAAAAAGACTTTAGTCGGTGCTAGTGCTGTTGTAATTGCTTTTTTTATCACCTTTATATCTCTACAACAACAGCCTCAAGTTTTGGCTTTTTCTCTATTAGCTAATTCTTCTAATAATGAGCGCAATCGCCAAACCATTTTAGCTAAATCAAACGAAATTCGCGATGGTTTAGTCAACGCTTATTTATCTTCTTATCGCTATCTCAGTAGTAGAGAAGAAAATAATCATATCAGTGCCATGTATCGGCAGGTACTAGGCTTAGACAAATCAGTAGCTAATAACATCCAAAATGGCTATAACTTCTTGATGTCACCATTTTTATATCAAGGTTCAGAAAAAGATGCTGAAAAAGCCGAAAAACTTTATGCAGAATTTTTTGATACCCCACTACAAAAAGCAGAAAAAGCAGCAGTTAGTCATGCTGTACAATCTACTTTTAACCAGCAAGAAGTTAAGGCTGGTTTATTAAATATCAACGAGAAAAAAGTTTGGTTAGCATCACAACAAGTCACAGTTAAAGAAGATGGTGATTGGGCTGATGTGGAGTTATACGAAGTTTACAAAAACCAAACTCGAGAAGTTCAAGAAGTTTTTTACTCCTTTTCTTTACCAGAAAGTGCTGTAATTACCGGATTATGGTTGGGAGATACTAACAAACTATCCCAACGTTTCCCTTTCACTGTTTCTCCTCGCGGTGCTGCCCAAAAAGTTTACAATTCCCAGGTGCGAAGAGAACGCCCTGTAGATCCTGCTTTACTGGAACAAGTAGGGCCAAGACATTATCGCTTGAGGGCTTTTCCCATCCCTCCCAATAATGTGCTACAAATCCAAGGACAACCACCTCGCCCCACGGAAATGCACCTATGGCTAACTTACAAGGTGATGGGTAAAGATCAAGGTTGGGCGATGCCAGATTTAGGGGAAAAACGCAATATTTTCTGGAGTCAGGATACTAAACGTACCCGTAACGGTAAAGCTATCAACTTTAAACAGGATGATTGGTTAGAAGAATTTGTCCCCGCCAGTAGTAAAGTACAGCCTGCACTCCATGAAGTGAACTTAGAAAATGGCGATCGCATTATCGCCAAGCCTTTATCCCCAAAAGATTATGCTTTACCCAAAACCCAACGCATCGCCTTAGTTTTGGATACTTCCCGCAGTATGGGTAGTCATACCAAGGAATTAGCACAAACTTGGGATTGGTTAAAACAGCATGGCTTTGCAGACAAGGATTTAACTAATAATGATGCTGATTTATACATCAGTGTCGCTAAGGGTGCAGCACCCCAACGGCTAGATGATATCCAACAATTCCAATCAGAAAAAACTACCTTTTACGGTACACTTCAACCCCAACAAATGTTGGAACAGTTTAATCAACTGCGCGGTGACACAGCCTATGATGCAGTATTACTCATTAGTGATGAGGGGAGTTATGAGTTATCCCGTAAGAATAAGATTGTAGTTGCCTCACCTGCGCCTCTATGGATGGTGCATTTAGGTGGATTACCCGCAGCCTACAACGATGGGATGATCAAATCGATCCAAGATACTGGCGGTGGAGTCTCGGAAGATATTGCAGAGGTATTGCAACGAATTGCTACGAAATCAGCGTTAGGTGACTCTGTTGTGAGTGTAGTAGATAATTATGCGTGGTATCTGCAAAAAACTGATACCGCAGAGGTAAATAACCCTCAACAGCCAGCAGGTTTACAACCATTAGCCGCCCGACAATTAATTTTAAGCTTGAGTAAACAAATCAAGTTAGACAATCTCAAAAGCTTAGATGCAATTCACGCGATCGCCAAAAAGTATGAGATTGTTAGTCCATACTCTTCTATGTTGGTATTAGTCAACGATGAACAAAGACGGTTACTTAAAGAAGCCGAAGCCGCTAGCGATCGCTTTGACCGCAAAATAGAAGATGGTAAAGAAACCCTCACCAAACCCAATAATCCCTTGAAAACCAGCACCAGCATCCCCGAACCTTCCGGCGGCTGGATTTTAGCTATTGGTGCGGCCGCTATATTCATCCTGAAACAGCAAAAACGGACTGCGAATTAAAATCAACATCAGATTTTCCTTATCTCTAATACGTCAAAACTCCATCTCATTGAAGATGGAGTTTTTTTTGGTGCATTTGAGAATATTCTCAATTATTGACTTTTACAAGAAGTGAGGAATAAGGATTATCGCTTTGTATTCTCTGAAGCTGTCTTCTTTGTATGGGCTTTACGTGATAGAACTTGTAGATTATTGACTGTGGTTAAACCACCTTCAGACATGGGTTTAATGTGATCAATTTGGAAATCTCGTCTCATCTGGCTTCTAAATCTAGTAATTGCACAAGTTATAAAGCCTTTTGCATCTGTATGTTTTGCAAACACAGCTTTTTTAATTTTCATGTATTCATCAATATCGCGCTCTTTAATTTCATATAGAGTTAATTTCTCTATTGGCACATTATCATGAATTACAGTTGGTATTGATACTTCAATATTAGGATATAACCCTTCAATTTTAAGGGTTTCAATATCCAATTGCTTCCTAAAATATAGCTTGTTGTAACTAAATAAAACTTGCCAAAAAGACTTCCGATCATTCCAGAGAGAGTCAATATAGTCAGATTTTGCTCTACCACCTAAAGAATTATCGTAAATATGCCTTGCTACGATAGATAAATCACATTTTCTTCTCTCGCTGAATGCTAGAAATTCTGGTTTTTCTCCAGTGTGCGCATAGAAACGCAAGATATTTTCTACATCTTCATCTCTGTAGCCCAGTAAAGTTTGGCAGTTAGGGAAATAAATTTGCTTTGCAGTTTGCAATAGATATTCAAGTTCTGCTTTAGTTAATATTTCTCTGTCTTTTAAATCAATCCCTTGAAATAGAATTTTTAAATCATTTACAAAGTTATCGTATGTTTCTTCTGTGTCGTCATATAATAACACCTCATAATTTCTAGGAATAGGCTCAAATGCTTCAGATTCTTGAGCCGTTTCGAGAATAGAAAAACGATAAATTCCGATAGGAACTCTCTTTAAAAACTCTAGAGCTTCTAGCCCAGTGGTATCAATTGATTCATCCATGATACGAGTGAATTCCTCTATCATCTCAATAGATATAAGCCTAGCCGTTCTATTATTAGATGGAAGTGTCCCATCAGGACGAAAATCCCCTTCTCCCACATGAAGCTTTTCTGGATTAACCCAGTTAATTTTGTCTTCCCATTCATCAATAAAGCTGATTACATAAGCTTTTTCCGTGCCACCTGCTTTTTGACCACGTAAAGCTCGACCTATCATTTGTGTCATTAATATTGTAGATGCAGTAGGTCGTGTGAGGAAAACAGTTTGTACGTTAGGTAAATCTGTTCCCTCAGTTAATATTTCTACGTTAATTAATACTTCAAGTTCTCCATTCCTGAATTTTTGTATTTTCTCTTTATTATTTTTTACATCAATTGAAGCACCTGTGTTTGCATCTTTAACTGCGGCAACCACGTAATCGGAATTAATCCCTTCATCTCTAAACAGTTTGTTCAACGCAATTGCGTGTATGACATCAATCGCAAAAATTAGAAGAGGTTTATATTTTTTCCGATTGTTAAGATAATGACTAACAATTATCCTGTTTCGTTCATAAGACTTAGCAATCTGTTCAGCGACATCTTTTGGCAGTTTGTCAAAGTCCTCAATAGTTTTGATGTCCCTTGCTGTCAATTTTTTCTTTATAGGTATCTTTGTTTCTAGGTTTTCAAAAATAGGTTCAGCAAGTATTCCTTTATTAATTAGATTTCTTAGGTCTTCTTTGAAAATTATGTCACCTGGAAAAACTAATTTTAGTAACCCCTGCTCCCCCTCATCTGTGCGGAAAGGGGTAGCTGTCAAACCTAGCATTCTAAAGCCATTTTCATGACCTCGTGATTTCATCTCATCTTTAACCGCATTAATTAGTTTACGGTAGGTTTTAGCTGTTGCATGGTGCGCCTCATCTACTACTAAAAGCACTTCTGGTAAATGACGAACCCAGTTATTTAACAAGTGTTCAAGACCACTGTTTAGACTATCTTTGCTGGCAATGATAATGTCATCACTTGGTTCAATGTGTACAGGTCTTCCATGTTTAGGATGACCTGAGATGATGCGAAATCTAAACCCTGATACATTATTCAACACTGATGGATAAGCACTAAGTTTAACAGTTTCAAGTGCTTGGTCAAGTAATTCATGACGATGAGCAATCCATAGAACCTTTTTCTGATTGTTAATAAAATTACGTAGTAGCCAGTGAACTGCGGTCAATGTTTTTCCGCCACCTGTGGGAAGAACTAACAAACCTTCAAAGGGATTTTTATTGATGTCATCCAAAAATTGGATTGCTTCATTTTGATGGGCATATAACTCTCTAGGGTTATCACCTCTTTCAACGTTAATCCGACCTGCGTAAGTAACTTGAGCAGTTTTCATAATTAGTAGAAACCAGGAAAGACTGTATTTAGGAGAGAGATTAAAACTAGGAATTATTCAAAATATTCCAGCAATTTATCACCCTAATTTTCAGTATTCCCAAATCAATAATCATGTCTAACTTCTTACTTTTAATTCAGTAAGTAGCTAAACAAAATTAATTACATAGTTTGTACCAAACTCTCGAAGAATCT
>NZ_CAWUDL010000044.1:0-57874 GCF_963920945.1 Anabaena sp. CCY 9402-a | reverse complement strand
CGGAGTCAATTTTTCTCTTGCCTTGGAATGACTTTTTCAGCAAGCCCTAAATAGGACTTACGCAACTGGCATATTTTTTCTGTAGGGTGCGTGACGCAGCGAGAATATTTGAACGTAGTCATGAGACTTATAGCGTCACGCACCAACTACCAATTGTGACACTTGCGTTGACGCAAGGAAACCCAACACTAACATCTATGTTGAGTTTTCGAGATTCATGTTGGGTTGCGCTGCGCTTAACCCAACGATCGCTTGACTTTTAAGACAGTCGCTACATCTAATGCAAAACTTTAGCCTTGCCACGTCACTACAAATTTAAGGTTTACTGTACAGTTTTGCGCTCACTCAACGCCGAATATATCCCAATAACTGTTTAATCTGGAGTTTAGACTAGTTTCGCACCAGGAACTAGTACCACAAGGCGGAAGTCAAAACTCAAAATGAAGACAGCATAAGGGTTTTGTTGATTTGGAATGGGTGGTTTATTTATGCCGTGCTGTACTAGTCTAAACTCCAGCAATAAATAATTCACAAATCAAAACCCCGTCTTCTTCAAGAAAACGGGGTTCTGCTAATATGAAATAAGTTCTACTTACAACCTAAAGACTCGCGAGTATCAACACCAGTTTTAGAATTTACACCACTAGCTTTAATACAGAGTTTTTTCACCTGCACACCATCTAAAACGGCATTCGTGAAATCTGCGCCAGTGACATCAACATTATTAAAAATAGAACGCAGCATCATGGCATCTGTTAACACTGCATCACTTAAATCAGTATTCTTAAACTGGGCTAGATAAGCAATACCATTACTGAAATCTACACCATGCAGATTTACGCCCTCCAACACAGTACCGTTAAACACCCCACCGCGTAGGTCAGCATTGCTAAAGTTAGCATTCTTTAAATCTACATTAGTAAACTCAGCACCAACTAAACTTTGACCAGTAAAATCCTTGGCTTGAAGTTCATCACCAGCCGAACGGGTAATGCTAGACGAACTAGCAGCCTCCGCCGACAGAGGACACAAAAATAAAACCATAGCTAAGACAAAACTAGCTAGCACTTGCCAATATTTCATAATTTCTTCTTAACAAAACTCAACACTCTCATTCAATATTAAACATCAGATGGGAGCGTTGAGTGTTGAGTGTTGAGTGTTGAGCGTTGAGTGTTGAGTGTTGAGTGTTGAGTGCTGTTAGCGGTAGCGCGGCGTTTAGCCGGTGCTGAGTGGGGAATGGGGAGTAACAATACAGTTTTTAGCCTCCAATTCCCAATCCCCATAGAAGTAGGATATATATTGAAGTGCGATCGCATAAGCAAAACTACCTGTGGCTAATCAACAAGAAACTGCCGAAACCTTAGCGCGAACCCCTTTATATCAACAGGGTGTAAAACTCAAAGCCCGCTTTACCAGCTTTGGTGGTTGGGAAATGCCGGTGCAATATAGCGGTATTTCGCGCGAACACGAAGCGGTGAGAAATAACGCTGGGATGTTTGATATTTCCCACATGGGTAAATTTACCCTCCAAGGTAAAAACCTGATTTCTCAACTCCAGGGTTTAGTACCTTCAGACTTGAGTCGTTTGCAACCAGGTCAAGCCCAATACACTGTATTATTAAACCCCCAAGGGGGAATCATTGATGACATCATCGTCTACTACCAAGGAGAAGATTCCACTGGTACACAACAGGTATTCATCATCGTCAATGCAGCCACCACCACCAAAGATAAAGCATGGTTATTACAGCACCTTGACCAAAACGAGGTCAAGTTTCAAGACCTTTCACCAGAAAAAGTTTTAATCGCTGTCCAAGGGCCAAAAGCCATCAAATATCTGCAACCCTTTGTCCAAGAAGACTTACAACCAATCAAAGCTTTTGGACACCTCCAAACCACAATACTAGGTAAACCCGCCTTTATTGCCCGCACAGGTTACACCGGGGAAGATGGCTTTGAAGTATTACTAGACCCAGATGTAGGGGTAGAGTTATGGCGTAGTCTCTCTAATGCTGGTGTCACCCCCTGCGGATTGGGCGCGAGAGACACCCTACGCTTAGAAGCAGCAATGGCACTTTACGGACAAGATATCGACGACACGACCACACCCCTAGAGGCTGGGTTAGGTTGGCTAGTTCATTTCGATACCAAAGGAGATTTTATTGGTCGGGCAATTTTAGAACAACAAAAAGCCGCCGGAGTGCAACGCCGACTCGTAGGTTTACAAACCCAAGGACGTAACATTGCCCGTCACGGCTATCCAGTGATTGCAGACGGTAAAGTAGTAGGAGAAGTTACTAGTGGTACTCTATCGCCTACACTGGGTTATCCCGTAGCTTTAGCTTACGTTCCCGCCCAACTCTCGAAGGTGGGACAGCAACTAGAAGTAGAAATTCGTGGTAAGGCATACCCAGCAAATGTAGTTAAACGTCCCTTTTATAAGTCGAAAAACAAGGTTTAGGGAGTGGAGACAAATCAAGTCAAAAGTCAAAATTAATTAACTGGGGGACTGGGACAAGGGAGGATGACTAATGACTATTGACTTATTTTGACCAAATTTTACAGCCGTTAAAATCCCCATACTTAAAAGTAGAGGATTTTAATTTTGAATTTTGAATTCCCCAAAGGGGTTGGCCTGCTAAATGTGTTGTAAGATACTCAAGCTTACTTGCTTAGTGTGATCTAAATTACCGTTAGAGCGATTGTTTTGATATTGCAGAGGAAGAGAGATGTCGTCGTTTGAATACCCTCAAGATTTAAAATATCTGGATACTCATGAATATGTGCGGCTAGATGGCGAAATCGCCACTATCGGCATTACAGAATTTGCCGTAGACCAATTAGGTGACGTGGTATTTTTGGAATTGCCAGAAATTGGTGATCTGATTACCAAGGGTGATACCTTTGGTTCAATTGAATCAGTCAAAGCTGTCGAAGACTTGAATGCACCAATAACCGGCACAGTTATAGAACGCAATGAAGCTTTGATTGAATCCCCCGAAGCCGTTGCAGATGATCCCTACGGTGAAGGCTGGTTCTTAAAATTGCGCGTCAATGACCCTGATGATGTAAATGATGCGTTGACTGCGGACGAGTATCGCGCTGAGGTGGAAGGGGAATAGGGGACTGGGGACTGGGAATTTTAGATTTTGCGGAAAGTTCTGTAGGCGGGTTTCCCAACCTAGGAACGCCACTTGCTACAAGCCGGGAAACCCGTCCAACGCAGTGGCTCAACTTTTCAAGACGGATTTGGGATTTTAGATTGAAACCCAATCCAAAATACTTGTACGCTAACGTAAATCCAAAATTGAATTGCCCACTCCCCACCACAAAGTGATGAAATTATCAATAAATCAATAGACTACTCCGACCTGTCAAGAGTATTTGTTGCAAAATATTAATTAGTTATATCTGGAGTATTAAGTTTGTGGTATCGTTTGCCTCTATTTCTCAGTCTAGCGATGAGCTACGCCCCACCGAAGGCGATCGCTTTCACCCTTCACTAGATAAAAAAGATAATTTTATACAAAGGCATATAGGCGTAAATTCTCAAGACATCCAGCAAATGCTTGAGGTGTTGGGATTATCTAGCCTAGATGATTTGATTGATAAAACAGTACCGACGGGAATCAGGCTGAATCAACCGCTACAGTTACCAGCCGCACAAACTGAGTACGCAGCACTGGCAAAGTTAAAACAAATTGCCGCAAAAAACCAAGTGTTTCGTTCATACATTGGTATGGGATATTACGACTGTATTACCCCCCCTGTGATTGGGCGTAATATCCTGGAAAACCCTGGTTGGTATACAGCTTACACCCCTTATCAGCCAGAAATAGCCCAAGGGCGACTTGAAGCACTGCTAAATTTCCAAACCATGATTATTGATTTAACGGGTTTGGAAATTGCCAACGCTTCATTATTAGATGAAGCTACAGCCGCCGCCGAAGCGATGACGATGAGTTACGGCGTGTGTAAAAATAAAGCCCATGCCTATTTTGTTTCCCGTGATTGTCATCCCCAAACTATCAATGTCTTGCAAACACGGGCGAAACCTTTAGGCATTGAAATTATTATCGGTGATCATCAGACCTTTGATTTTGCTCAACCAATTTTCGGGGCAGTTCTGCAATATCCCGCTAGTGATGGTACTATCTACGACTACCGCGCTTTTATAGAAAAAGCTCATGCTCAGGGTGCATTGGTCACGGTAGCAGCAGATCCCTTAAGTTTAACTCTACTCACCCCTCCCAGTGAATTTGGGGCTGATATTGCTGTCGGTAGCACCCAACGCTTCGGTGTTCCCTTGGGTTTTGGCGGCCCTCATGCGGCATACTTTGCGACTAAGGAAGAATACAAGCGGCAAGTTCCAGGGCGCATTGTGGGTGTGTCTAAAGATGTCCACGGTAAAACAGCTTTGCGTCTAGCTTTGCAAACTCGTGAACAACATATCCGCCGGGAAAAAGCCACCAGTAATATTTGTACTGCACAGGTGTTACTAGCAGTGATAGCGAGTATGTACGCCGTCTATCATGGGTCAGAGGGACTAAAAAATATTGCCGAGAATATTCATCGGCTAACTGCTATCCTGGCAGCAGGATTAAAGCGTCTGGGTTACAAGATTAATTCAGAAAATTTCTTTGATACTTTGCAGGTAGAGTTAGGAACACAAAACCTAGAAGCTATTCTTGCGGGTTGCCAAGCCAGAAATATTAATTTGCGTGTTTTCAATGATACTGCTGTCGGCATCTCTTTAGATGAAACCACCACCTTAGAAGAAGTCATTGAACTCTGGCAAATTTTTGCTTTGACTGATAACTTACCCTTCACCGCCGCAGAATTAACATCTGCGTCTCATCTCCCCTTCCCTCGTACTAGCAGCTACCTAACTCACCCCGTTTTCAACTGCTATCATTCCGAAACAGAGTTATTGCGTTATCTCCATAAGTTAGAAACTAAGGACTTATCTCTCACGACATCGATGATTCCCTTGGGTTCTTGTACCATGAAGTTAAACGCCACAGCCGAAATGATTCCGGTGACATGGGAGGAATTTGGCAAGATACACCCCTTTGCGCCAGCATATCAAACACGGGGTTATCAAATTCTGTTCCAACAATTAGAGGCGTGGTTAGGAGAAATCACAGGCTTTGCGGGAGTTTCCCTGCAACCCAATGCAGGTTCGCAAGGGGAATACACAGGACTTTTGGTGATTCGTCAATATCACGACAGCCGGGAAGAAGCGCACCGGAACGTTTGTTTAATTCCCACCTCAGCCCACGGTACAAATCCGGCTAGTGCGGTAATGTGTGGGATGAAGGTGGTAGCAGTCGCCTGTGATGCTAACGGTAATATTGACGTTGCGGACTTAAAAGCCAAAGCAGAAAAACATAGCCATGAACTGGCAGCTTTAATGGTGACTTATCCCTCAACTCACGGCGTATTTGAGGAAGCAATTCAGGAAATCTGCGCGGTAGTTCATAGTCACGGCGGCCAAGTCTATATGGATGGGGCAAATATGAACGCCCAAGTGGGTATTTGTCGCCCTGGTGATATTGGTGCAGATGTGTGTCACCTGAACTTACATAAAACCTTCTGTATTCCCCACGGTGGCGGCGGCCCAGGTATGGGGCCAATTGGTGTTGCGTCCCATCTTGTCCCATTTTTACCGGGACATCCGGTGTTGGGGACTAGGAAGAATGCAATGTCCAATTCCCAACTTGGTGCTGTGGCTGCTGCACCTTGGGGAAGTGCTAGTATTTTGGTGATTTCTTGGATGTATATTGTCATGATGGGTGCAGATGGGTTGACGGAAGCTACCAAAGTGGCAATTCTCAACGCCAACTACATCGCAAAGAAATTGGCAACCTACTATCCAGTGTTGTACAAAGGGCAGAATGGTTTAGTTGCCCATGAATGTATTTTAGATTTGCGCGCCCTCAAAAAATCTGCCAATATCGAAATTGATGATATCGCTAAACGCCTGATGGACTATGGTTTCCATGCTCCGACTGTCTCCTGGCCTGTCGCGGGGACAATCATGGTTGAACCCACAGAAAGCGAATCGAAGGCAGAATTAGACCGTTTTTGTGATGCGCTGATGGCAATTCGCCAAGAAATCGCGGAAATTGAGTCAGGTAAGATGGATGCTGAAGATAATCTCTTAAAAAACGCACCCCACACAGCCGCAAGTCTCATCGCTGGCGAGTGGAATCATTCCTATTCTCGTGAACAAGCCGCCTATCCTGCACCGTGGACACGCGAACATAAATTCTGGCCGAGTGTCGGCAGAATTGACGCGGCTTTTGGTGACAGAAATTTCGTTTGTTCTTGTCTACCAATGGATGCTTATCATTGACTTGATTGAGTGCTGAGTGCCGAGTGTTGAGTGCTGTGTGTTGAGTGCTGAGTGCTGAGTGCTGAGTGCTGAGTGCCGAGTGTTGAGTGCTGTGTGTTGAGTAAGGAGAAGAGTAAGCTGCTCAAAGCCCCGCTTCCGCTAACAGCACTGTTAACTCAGCACTTTTTCCTATTAACAATACCTTCGCCATTTTTTTGTAGCGGGGCGGAGCATTGTTGTGAATTGGTTCACAACCATTGTCCTCCTCGGAATCGTGAACGGGGAAATAAAATTCGCATGATGCTTTGAGAAGCTATAAATACTGATAACCAAACGACGCTGTAATGTAATACAAAAGCATCTAAGTCTATAGAATCTTTGGGTATAGGTGCTGGTAAAAAGCCAAAAATTTTGACTCCACAAAAAACAAATACTAATTCCCAAATACCAGCCAGGAGTTGATAGGCAGCTGGCCAGTCCCTATCCCAACGGAACTTTTGCAGATAGTTATAAAGTACATCCCACCCTAAACCGAAAATCGCAACATAGCCAAGTATCCAAAAATAGATAGAATCAGGAGGGCCGCCAATTAAACCCATTGCAAAGGGTAGAGATACTAGGACACCGACAGTAGATAGTAATAATAACCGAGTTTGCCAACGACCGAACAAAGTTGGAGTCATAAGCGTGCTGATGGCTGATTAGAGGAGATGCGATGGATCGCGTCTGTATAAGAGATGTGGGTATTGCTTTTCTAGGATAGTTCTAATTGGTACTCAAGTCGAGGGTGATAGGTTGCTAGTGCTTCCCAATTAACAACATCTTCTAACAAAGCTTGATAACCTAGGGTATTGGGATGAAGGCCATCTTCACTTAAGTGATGCTTGCACCAAGTATCACCGCGTGCCATCCAGCGATCAAAAATATCTAAATAGGGAATTTGCCGTTGGGTACAAGCTATTTTAGTGGCTTCTTTGTAGCGGTATTGATCGACATGATTGTAGTACAAACAATCTAGAAAAGGCATTTTAGCTTCATTGACGGGAACTACGCCCACAAATAATACAGGACAAAGTTGCTGTGCTTGGTCTAATAGTGTAGCGATTTCTGACTCAAATACAGCAAAGTCTGTATAGTTTTTGCCATTGGGACGGCCTAGGCGTGGTGAATCATTTACCCCTACAGAGAGGATAATTAAGTCGGGGACACGATTTCGCAGTTCACCGCGATGGCGAAATTCTACTTCTAATCTTTGTGCTACTTGCTGGGTGCGATCGCCTCTTACTCCCAAATTGTACAGGACATGACCAGAACTATTTGGCAACATCCACGATCGCCGCAATTGTTCTACCCAGCCCCCCTTTTCAGGGTCGCCAAAGCCGTATATTAAACTATCCCCCAGTGCGACAATCTTCAAAGGCTGACATTGATTTGGTGATAAAGACAGCTGCATTGAGGAAGGAACTGGTAATGTTTGCATCTTAAAAAAATTTATCTTATATCTTTACAAGATTCTATACATTTCTACACCATTAAACAGTATATTTTTTTATTTTTTCCGCCAAAATTTTACCTATATGCGGTATTGGCATTAATTAAATATGGAACTACTGCGTCTTTGCGCGGCCAATTCCGTATGAGGAAGCGCAGCAAGAAAGGTAATGAGACTGACATCAACAAGACTCCTACCCACCAACCAGAACGCAATTGTTCCAAAGTGTTGACGGCTGATGTCGTTGTTGTTTCAGCACCACCAGATAAAAATCCCATGCCCGATGCTAATAAATTATTCCAGGCATGGCAGGCAATGGGTACAATTAACGACCGGGTTTTGATGTACAAAACCCCCATGACAAGGCCAAATACAGATAATCCTAAAAAGTTGGCGTGTAAAACTCCAAATAAGATTGACGAAACTACCAAAGCGGAACGAAGACCCCATTTAGCGGCCCAACGCTGTAAGATAAAGCCGCGAAAGATAAATTCCTCGGTGATGGGGGCAATAACTACGTAAGCGATCGCTCCCAGCAGATTGTAAAATAGCGGTGCAGAGCTACGAGGCGCAGGATTGTTGGCAACTTGCTTGAGTAAGGCTTCGATGAAATTAGGTGCAACCCATGATAAAAGGGAAAACGACACTAGATAAGCACTAATGGAAAATAAAATCATCAACAAAACCAAACCTAATGTCGAGAACCATTTATAGTTCTTGGGGACACTTCCCATTAAATATTTAAGGTTAACGCCTGTGCGCTTAAAGTCTGCGAGTGTCCAGAGAGACAATGAACAAAATATCAGGATGTAGAGAACTAGTATTGAAGCTTGACTATTTAATTTTTGTCCGCTACCCTCCTGCACTAAGCCTTGTACTAAGCCAATACCAAAAGATATCAGCAAAAACTGCCAAAACAGGTAGCGAACTTTCAGTCTTTGGAATGGGTTATCTAGATTTTCATTCATCGGGATTAGGGACTGGGGACAAATCAAGTCAAAAGTTAAAAGTCAAAATTAAATGACTTCACTCACAACTCATTACTCATTACTCATTACTCAGCACTCATGATGGTGATTGATTCGACACCCACTTCAACCACTGTCCAAAAGAACTGAAGGGATTTAAACGATGGACTCCTGGCGCACGGGCGGAGGCGAGTCCATCGACGGCGACTAAGGCGGAGTATTGCAAACCGAGGAAACTATCAACGGCTGCATAGGGGCCACCGAGGGTAATTGCCCCGGCTACATACATTTGACCTTTAGCATTTCGCATTTCGGGGATTTCAAAGTTATTGGCGACAGCCAAGCGTCCCAGATAGTTTAGAGGTAGATTGTAATGCTTCACCAAATCATCTAATAGAGGATTGGCTTGCACTTTGGCATCTAAACCAGTGGCATCAACAATAAAATCAGCCACTAATTTCATTTGACCAAAGCCTTTCTCTTGGATTTGGCTGATAGTGCGGTTTTGTGCGTCCCTTTCTACTGTCAATACCTCCCCGAAGGTGATTTGATACCAACCTTCTTTTAAGCCATTTTCAGTAATTTGCTGCCAGTCTAGACGGTCGGCGGTGGTTGTACCACCCCAGTCTGAGAGTAAGCGTTTGCGTTCGTCTGGTGTGGCTTTTTCTAGCATGACTCGCAGTTCACCACTCCAACAGGATTTGGGCCAGTTGAAGGGTTGAAATTCGTAATGATTTTTGACTAGCCGTGTGGCTTTTTGGAATGTATTGCCTTGGGGTTTAGGCGATCGCATTAAATGCAAAACTGTAATATTGGGATTTTTGCGTCTGGCTTCATAAATGCGCTGCACAATCCGCGAAGCTACAATTCCCCGTCCCCGAATTAATACAGTTCCACCTTGGCGTTCTAATTGCTCATATACATGGTCGTGTACTTCATAAGCATTCACGACGGATTTAAAATCTTGATATTTTTCTCTATAAGCCTGCAAATCATCGAGAAACTGAATTGCTGGATACCCAGTAGCTAAATGTATATAACGACAAACGACAAAAGCGTGATTACCTTGTCCACGAGAATAGGCTACACAATATCTACCATCATCGGTTTTGCGAATTGCTCTGACTCGTCCATAACGATAAATTTGACTCCAGCCAATCCGTTTGGCTTCTCTGTCAATAGAATCAAAAACATTGGTTGCACGGGGAGTATAAGTTTCCGCAAAGGTTGGTTCTCCAAATACTTGCCATAAGTACCGCAATGCTGTGTTTGGCTTACCTTTAGTTAAGTCGTGCCAAGCTTCTCGCCAAGCATAGCTAGGCCAACCCCAAATATTATCAGGACACGAATCAGAATTAGACCGCAGTCTTTCATATAGAGGAATTTGGGAATTCAAACACAGCCGCTTATAACGAGCATAAGGTTCTGGTTCTAATCCCAAAGCCGCAATTTTTTCTGCACGTACACCGCTAATTCGCAGTAAATCAGACCAGATAAAACTCCCTAGTCCTCCCCCAACTGCCAAAAAATCATATTCATCTACAGGTAAACCTGTCGCGTGGAGTGCTTGGACAACAATCTGTTGTTCAGCTTGAAATGCCCGTGGGGGAAAATTACTTCCTAAAGGTGTAACAGGACGAGCTGGCGGTAAGCTCGGATCGGGGATATTAGTATGAGGATTAAATTGAATTAAAGAAGGGAGACTGGTGATTTGTGGACTGGCATTGTTACCCAAAGTCACCATCATTATATAGGGGCCAATTTGCAGCGTATCACCATTATTGAGAACACTACGCGGTTGGCGTTGACCATTAACAAGCACACCATTCACACTGCCTTGGTCAATCACTACAAATTGATTGTTTTCCCAGGTAATCAAAGCATGGTAACGAGAGATTTCATTACTATTGAACAACATTCGCGCAACGCGCTGTCCGTCCACTTCCGCAGGCAAACGAGCAAATTCTCGACCAAAAGCTATCGGCACATTTAACGTTGGTTCTCGCCGTTCCCCCGTTGTTGGGTCTTCCCAAGTCAATTGAATTTGTAGGTTAGTCACGTCGCTGCGCTCCGAATTTAAAATTCAAAATTCAAAATTCAAAATTAACTACCCCCAGATTTATCTGTGAGCTTAAATTAATGTTGTTTTATTTTTTAGTCGTTACAACACGTAATTACGAATTACGAATTACGAATTGCGAATTGATTTAATTCCCTGGTGCTACTAATACACTCACCGCCGCCGCTAAAGATGTACCACACCAATGACACCCTATGTGTAAATTTTCAATTGGGGATATTTTGTGGCATCTAGGACACTCTAAGCCGTAATTTCCTTGTGCTGGTGTTGGTGGATGGTTATGTATATGGGGTGTGACTGGCTGTTGTTGAGGCACTGGTGGCTGTTGTTGCAGAGGGGCTGTAACTTGACGATTTTGATGCACTGGTGGCTGTTGTTGTACAGGGGGTGTGAATTGGCGATTTTGATGCACTGGTGGTTGGGGTGGAGCTAAAATTGTGGCTGCAATAGTATTAATATTCACAGCAGTAACTTGGAGTTGTGCTTGTCCCAAGTAGATGATGCTACCTTGATTTAGAGGTCTTTCTCCTTGGATGAGTTGTTGTCCGTCTATAAGGGGAGGATTTTGCGATCGCAAATTTCTGATATAAAAACTTTGCTGCTGAGAATTAAAAAATACTTCTATATGCAGCCCAGATACAGTTGGGTTTGTCAAAACAATGTCACACTGGAGTGGATCTCTACCAATGCGGACAGTGCCAGGATTTTTACTTGGCTGTTGTTCGTAAATTTGCTGAGTTTTGTTTTGACCAGCATCATGCCACTGTAAAGTAAGTGCGTTCATTGTTCCAACTTGGGTAACTCGTATTTAGCTACTTCAACTACTTTCTGTGCGATTCCTAACACGATTGAGCGTTAGTAAGCAAGTTTTTAGAACAAAGTTCAACAAAATAATACGATGAGTTGTTACTATTATTACCTAGGTACTCACAAGAAAAATCAAGGTTTGGCGATCGCAAACATTAAAATAAGCCTTTTTTGCGTAACTCCTGTTTGTCACCCCTATCACCTGTAACCTGTAACCTGTCACCTATCAGATGCTAATTTATCAGCGATGCGAGTAGTTTCTGGCAACCGATATTTTGGTGTGCAACGTAATACGTAGTCAATAGCCGTGGGTAAACTGATTTTATGCCCACTGGAAACATACACAGGTTTTACTCCGGCGCGAGTTCTTAAAACTGCACCAATAGTTTCACCGTGATGTATTAATGGTTGCCAACTACCTTTGGTGTCTGGTAACTCTTCATGTTTACCAATAAGTAAGGATTTTGCGACCCCAATGGTTGGTATGTTGATGATGACTCCTAGGTGACTTGCTATACCTAACCTACGGGGATGAGCGATTCCCTGACCATCACACAAGATAATATCTGGTGTGGTTTGAATTTTTTCTAAGGCATCAAGTATTGCTGGTATTTCTCGAAATGATAAAAAACCAGGAATGTAAGGAAATGTAGTAGGACGGTATGCTAATTGGGTTTCGATGACTTGCAACTCAGGAAAACTCAGCACCGCCACTGCTGCACGGCTAATAGTACCATCGGCTTCAAAACCCATATCGACACCAGCAACGTATTTTACCTGTTGCGGCAATTCATCCTGTACAATTACTTGATTCCGTAATTCTTCTTGAATAGCGATCGCTCCTGCCAAACTCTGAGGCCAAGCATGGGGTTGATAAATCTTCATATTTTTAAGTAATAGTTAAAAGCTTTTTTCTAAAAAAGCTAATGATAACTGTGTATCTACAGTTGTCATTAATTTTAATTTGTTTGTACTTTCTGATAGAAGATGAACACGCATCCTGGTCAATTTATGAGGGAGACTCTGCGAGATATTACCCCCAAACTACTACAAATTTTTGACTTATTATTCCCAAAAGCTAAATCCCAATGATTGACAGCAATTTGTAAAAATTTGTAATGATTTGCTAGTCCGCAGTCATTGATGCTGAGATTCATCTCGATAGACAATTATTGCATAAGGAGAATAAAAATATGCGTAATATTCCAAATACCTCTAATGGTAAATTCAAATATGGTTTTTATTTAACTGGAGGGATATTCTTCTTGTTTTTAGCTATAATGCTCCGTCCATTTACAATTGTAAATGCGGGTGAACGTGGTGTATTGATGCAATTTGGTAAAGTCCAAGATCAGGTTTTAGATGAAGGACTGCATACGATTATGCCCCTTGTCACATCGGTTAAAAGAATTAGTGTGCGCGTGCAACAAAATACCTTTCAAGCTGATGCGGCTTCTAAAGACCTCCAACAACTGAAAACAGAATTGGCTATCAACTGGCACGTTGACCCCAGTAAAGTCAATAGAGTGTTTCAACAAGTCGGAGATCAACAACAAATAGTGACCAGCATCATCACTCCGGCTGTATCTGAGGTTTTAAAGGCTGCAACTGCAAAAAAAACAGCAGAAGAAATTATCACCCGCAGAACAGAATTGAAGGAGGAAATTGATAATAATTTAAAAAATAGACTTCAGGCTTACGGTTTAATAGTCGATGATGTTTCTCTAGTAAATTTTTCTTTTTCTCCAGAATTTAGTAGAGCCATTGAATCTAAACAGATTGCCGAACAAGAAGCTAAACAAGCAGAATTTATTGCCAAAAAAGCAACTCAAGAAGCTCAAGCTGATGTTAACCGTGCTAAAGGTCAAGCTGAGGCGCAAAGATTACAAAGGCTAACTTTAACGCCGGAGTTATTGCAAAAGCAAGCAATAGAAAAATGGGATGGCAAGTTCCCAATGGTTATGGGTGGCAATGGTTCACTACCATTGATTAATATTAATCCTAGTAGTTTGACTAGCAAAAATAACTAATAGATATCTGGTGAAAAAGTAGAGACGTAGCGATGCTACGTCTCTACTTGAGTTTCAGGTAACGCTAACATTAAGCAATATTTAGCACTTTACGTAAGATTGCTTGGTCTTCTAGCTTGACTTTTAAGCGACCATTTTCGACATCTCGAATCCAGCTTTGGCTTTTACCTGTGAGCTTGGCTAATTCTCGTTGAGAGAGATTTAATGTTTTTCGCGCCTGTAAAATCTGCTCACCAACTAAGTCATCTGTGGTGGGAGATTTACGTCTGACTCTAGCGGTGCGCCGTTGCTTTTTTTCTGATTCTGAGATTTGGCGTTCCCATTCTGGGGGTAATTCAAAAGCTAAAATCCGTGCATTCATTAAGAGATTCCACTTACCACGGGGGCCGGTGTCGGTGAGGCGGGTTTCGCCACCAGCATCATTAATCCAAAATTCCAATGCTTCATCAGGATCTTCGGGAATATCCATTAACTTTGCCCAGAGGGGTTGAATTTCTAGGGGATAGGTAATGGGGTCGAAGACGGGTTTAATGCCATGATGGTTGAGAATTTCCAAATCGCTTTCAAATGTCCGTAATAGACGTTTGCGTTCTTCTCTGTGTCGGGAAGCTAGGGAGACTTTTTCTTCTCCATAGGCGATGCGGAGCAAGGTAGGAACAGTGATGCGTTGTTCCTTACCCATTTTAGTTTTAAACAGCAACCACAGCATTAGCCTAACTGCGCCTTCATGTTGCTGCCAAATGCTCATGACTGTGGTTAAGACAGTTTTGGGCAGACTACCATATTGGTAGAATGAACTACGTTCTTTACACCCTTGTTTATTCAAGAAATATTGAGACCATATCCCGGCGCGGATTTTAAAAGTTAGTCCAATGAGATATTTGCATCCCAGGTCATCTTCTTGAAAGTGGTGTTGAATGTTAACTAAGTGCCACAAGCGACTATTTTTAACTGAAAACCCCTGGACTCGACCTTGTTGGGGCCAGTCGAGGGAAATAATCAGTGAACAAGCTTGCAGTACAAGGTTTTTCATTAAGGAAAGTTTGGCAATTTTACTTAGGTCCTTGCGTTTCTCCAGTCCTAAATATTTCTCTAGTTGTCGTTCGTCAATGGCAAATTCTTGCGCCCAAGGTTGATCTAAGGCTGTAGCATGAGCAGCAAAAATAAGATGGATACAAGCGGCGCGAATATCCAGAGTCTCAATTGCACTAATATCTTTGGCGTGTTCGCTGACTTTAAATGGATCTTGGATGTGAAAGGCGATCGCACCCCGTCCTTGATTAACTTGTCTGCTATAACAGAGATAGCCTGCTTCATCCTGTTCCCAATTGAGGGATGTACGCTGCGCTAATAGGTTGCAAGCTTCCCAAATAGCGATCGCAGAAGCAAATGGGTTATTCTTGCCATTAGAAAACAAGTCTGAACTGGTAGCATCTCTCGGTTCTATTTTGCATCTCCCCTTCTTCGCCTGCCACGGAATAGGAGATTTGGTTGGACAAGCTATTACACATTGCGGTTCAGGATAATAGCCTTCACAATTATTACAAAGACAAGGATCTATCCAATATTGATTGCCTTCTATTTTGATTGCACCCGTAGGACATTGGGGACGGCAGTTGTCACATCCAACGCAATTTTTGTTAGGAATTGTATAAGGCATATTGGCTCTTTTCCCACTTGAATCGTTGAGATGTTTGGCTTAAGTCTCCCCTGGATGTGTCCTGTTTATTTTGCATTTGCTACCTAGTTATTTATTCAGCAGGAAAAATATTCTTACTGGAATAATTGCCCACATCCATATTTAGACTTTGCACCCAATCAGAAGCTATTTTCAGCTATTAATTGGAGCTTAATTTTACTTCTTCATTAGATAAATATTTCATAAATATTTTGATGATTTTGTTCGTAATGAGCTTAGAAAAGGTTATTAAAAATTCAATAAAATTTAGTTGGTGAAAATTTTCATTGAACCTTAAAGCCTTAACCAAAGTATTTATATTGAATATTTAAGACCATAGTTATTCGATTTGTTAAGTTTATTAATAATTTGAATATTTAACTCATAGTAATAATCTGTCATGGCGATGACAAATTCGATGGGTGATGAAGTAATTCTTATGTTTATGATTTTTTCCATGATTGTGATTAAGGCATTGATAATCATTTAGCAAAAAATAGCTTTGCCGGAAGTATCTCTTTATAAATATCGAAAAAATCATTTTGTGTATTGAGATACAATTTATAGTCTAAAATATGTAATTATCAGCAATTTGCTAATTAATTGCATAACCTTATTAGTATTTTTATAGAGAATTACTTGTTGTGTTTGTATTTATTAATGCAATACGGTGTTGCTATTATTAGAGATACCACATCTAAATAAATTTTTAAGATAATAAATCCTGTATCATTCACGGACGGATAGTATGTTTAATATAAAGACAATATCAAATCATTAATCATAATTTTTTTCATTTAAGCATAAGCATATATTAGGGGCATATTTTTGTATACAATTAGCATTTATTGACTCTACAAATTAATCACTTAATAACAAAATAACTAGATAAAATTAAAGTAGGATGAATATTCAAGTACCAACAAGTTTATTGGCAGGATAGCCGGGAGTTTAGTCATGGCAGTAGTTACAGGATTGACATTTGGCGGCAAGACTTGGACACCTAAATTTGCTCAATCAATTAATAAGGACAAATGTATCGGATGTGGCAGATGTATTAAAGTATGTGGTTATTCCGTGCTGGATTTGAAAGCACTCAATGAAGAAGGTGAATTTGTGGATGATGAAGAAGATGATGAAATCGAGCGCAAAGTCATGGTAGTTTCTAACCCAGAAAACTGCGTTGGTTGTGAAGCTTGTGCGCGGATTTGTCCTAAAAATTGCTACACCCATGTTGCCTTGGAGAACTAAGGTGTATACCAAAGAATACTGTTAGTAGTGACATAAAAATACTCGGCAAGGTAAATAGAGGGGAATATTTTATACTTTACGAACGGTAAAAAGTTCGTAGAAAACAAATGCGTAAACCATTACTTGTTTACTATTAACAAATTCATACTTGCTATCACAACTAACAGTGTTCTTGATGGCATTAAGCACAAACATATTTGTTCGTCAACTTCACAATCTATTGTTAAGTTTTGGGGGTAAGATATGAAGATATCTGGAATAATTCCCCCGATTTTTATTTTCATAAGCTAGAACTTTAATAAGTGAAAAAAACATTATCTGGTCAATAATGTAAAAGCCTATAGCTGGGGAATAGGGACTATGTGTGATAAAGCAATGCTCAATACCCCATGCTCCGCGCCCAAAGCCCCTAATACCAATAACTAAAAAGCAGGTACTATGCAACAAATTCCTGTTTCATTATGGACTCTGATTGCTGGAATAGTAATTGGAGTAATCAGTCTGTGGATAGGTCAAAATCACAATCTATTGCCTGTACAAGCATCACTACAAGCACCCTTGGTAGACGAATTTTTTAATATTATGTTTACCATTGCTGTAGCCCTATTTTTGGTAGTAGAAGGCACGATTTTGATTTTCTTGTTCAAATATCGTCGTCGTCGGGGTGACAATACCGATGGTGTAGCGATCGAAGGTAACATCCCGCTAGAAATATTTTGGACAGCAATTCCATCACTGATTGTAATTTGCCTAGGTATCTACAGCGTAGATGTCTTTAACCAAATGGGAGGGTTAGAGCCTGGGAGTCATCCTAGTCATGCAGCTCACACCTCTGGAACGGCTATGGCTGGTACTCTGGATGATATGACAGCTAAAACTGCTCCCAGCATTGGGATTGGCGCATCTCCTACAAATCAGGCTAAACCTGCGGATTTGGTGGTGAATGTGACTGGTATGCAGTTTGCTTGGTTATTTGACTATAACAACGGCGTTAACTCTGGGGAACTGCACGTTCCTGTCGGTGCTGATGTGCAGCTTAATCTTTCAGCACAGGATGTAATTCACTCCTTTTGGGTACCTCAATTTCGGCTCAAGCAAGACGCAATCCCCGGTATCCCTACCGAATTAAGATTTGTAGCGACTAAACCAGGTACATATCCAGTAGTTTGTGCTGAACTTTGCGGTGGTTATCACGGTTCGATGCGGACACAGGTTATTGTCCACACACCAGAAGAGTTTGATAGCTGGCTGACAGAAAATCAGGTTGCTCAACAGGAGAATCTTCAACAAGCTGTTGCTGTTAACCCAGCGAATTTGTCTACATCAGAGTTTCTCGCACCTCATGTTCAACACTTGGGGATTGATGCAGCAAGTTTGGAGTCATTGGTCAATGTTCGGTAGAGACGCATAGACGCTCAGAGAGAGGCTTCTCAAAGAGATTAATCGCGTCTCGACAAGAGTCAATAGTCAAAAAATCGGTTATGACACAAGTAGAATTTCCACCATACAGACCATCAGATAAGGGACACAGTGTACATTTTCAACCGGCTTGGAAATGGCGGGACTATTTCACGTTTAACGTAGATCATAAGGTTATAGGCATCCAATATTTGGTGACTGCCTTTTTCTTCTACTTGATTGGTGGGTTGATGGCGATCGCAATTCGTACTGAGTTAGCCACGCCTGATGCAGACTTCATTGATCCAAATCTGTACAACGCCTTCATGACCAACCACGGGACAATCATGATTTTCCTGTGGATTGTTCCTAGTGCGATCGGGGGTTTTGGTAACTATCTCATCCCCTTGATGATTGGGGCGCGGGATATGGCGTTCCCGAAATTGAACGCGGTCGCTTTTTGGTTGAACCCACCAGCCGGATTACTACTTGCAGCGAGTTTCATTTTCGGTGGTTCTCAATCTGGTTGGACTGCTTACCCACCATTAAGTCTAGTCACCGCACCCATCGCGCAAAGTCTGTGGATTTTGGCGATCGTGTTGGTAGGGACTTCTTCAATTCTCGGTTCGGTGAACTTCGTTGTTACCATCCTGATGATGAAAGTCCCCAGCATGAAATGGGATCAATTACCTCTGTTCTGCTGGGCTATCTTAGCAACTTCTGTACTAGCACTGGTTTCTACACCTGTGTTAGCTGCGGGTTTGGTATTATTGCTATTTGACATCAACTTTGGTACTTCTTTCTTTAAACCAGATGCTGGTGGTAACGTCGTTATCTATCAACATTTGTTTTGGTTCTACTCTCACCCGGCAGTATATTTGATGATTCTGCCTATCTTCGGCATTATGTCCGAAGTGATTCCCGTCCATGCACGGAAGCCGATTTTTGGATATAAAGCGATCGCCTATTCTACTGTCGCTATCTGTGTTGTTGGCTTGTTTGTCTGGGTACACCATATGTTTACCAGTGGTACAGCAGGCTGGATGCGGATGTTTTTCACTATCTCAACTTTGATTGTGGCAGTTCCTACCGGCGTGAAGATTTTCGGTTGGGTTGCCACTCTCTGGGGTGGTAAGATTCGCTTTACCAGTGCCATGCTATTTGCGATCGGCTTGTTGTCGATGTTTGTCATGGGTGGTTTAAGCGGCGTGACAATGGGAACAGCACCTTTTGATGTTCACGTCCACGATACTTATTATGTGGTGGCACACTTCCACTATGTGCTGTTTGGTGGTTCTGTATTTGGGATTTATGCCGGCATTTATCACTGGTTTCCCAAGATGACAGGACGGAAGTTAAATGAGTTTTGGGGACGGATTCATTTTGTTCTGACTTTGATTGGAACTAATTTAACCTTCTTACCTATGCACAAGTTGGGTTTGCAAGGTATGCCTCGCCGGGTAGCAATGTATGATCCCCAGTTTGTGGATTTGAATGTGCTTTGTACTATTGGAGCATTTCTTTTAGGGTTATCGGTCGTTCCTTTTGCGCTCAATGTTCTCTTCAGTTGGCGCAAGGGAGAATTGGCTGGTGATAATCCTTGGGAAGCTTTGAGTTTGGAATGGACTACTAGTTCTCCTCCTGCGGTGGAGAATTGGGAGGTTTTGCCGGTGGTGACACATGGGCCTTATGAGTATGGTCATTCTTCGGAAGTAAGTGAGTAGTTAGCTCACGCTCCAGACGCAAAGGCGCAAAGAAGAGAGCGAAAGGGTGGGCTTTGTACCTACCCTAACTACTGGTGGAATGTTTCGCACTAGGAAAATATGAAAGAAACACTCCCCTTCTCTCTTCTCTGTAACCTGTAACCTGTAACCTGTAACCTAAGAGGTATGTATGACTGTAGTGACGGCGCATGAGGATCATGAGGCGCATCCTGATTTACGGGTGGTGGGGTTGTTGACTTTCCTCGCTTCGGAATCTTTGATGTTTGGTGGCTTTTTTGCTACTTATTTGTTCTTTCGGGGGACTACAGATGTTTGGCCTCCAGAGGGAACGGAGGTGGAGTTATTTGTACCAGCAATTAATACCGCGATTCTGATTTCTAGTAGTTTCGTCATTCACTTCGGTGATATGGCGATTAAGAAGAATAATGTCTGGGGAATGCGGTTTTGGTATTTCTTGACCGCTATTATGGGAGCAGCTTTTTTGGCTGGTCAGGTTTATGAGTACATGAATTTAGGGTACGGTCTGACTACCAATGTATTTGCTAACTGCTTCTATATCATGACCGGGTTTCACGGTTTGCACGTATTTATCGGACTGTTGTTGATTTTAGGAGTGTTGTGGCGATCGCGTCGTTCGGGTCATTATTCTGCAAGTAAGCATACTGGCATCGAAATGGCAGAAATGTACTGGCACTTCGTAGACATTATTTGGATTGTTCTCTTCACTTTGGTTTACATCATCACACGGTTTTGAAATTAGGGCATGGGGCATAGGGCATTGGGCATAGAAATCAACTTTAATGCCCTATTCCCTATGCCCATTTACCAAGGAACTGATCATGCACACTGACACAAATCAATTTTCCTGGTTTCAAGTTTCTGAAGATGTCAAAAAGTTATTAATTTTAGCTGCACACCATTGGGAAAATACTTCAAAATCAGAAGAATACATCCAACAAGCTTTAGCTATAACTGGGGAAAATACCGATGTTTTAGTAGCAGCTTATAGATTTTTCTTTTATAAGAATAATTATTCTTTGGCATTGCGAACAACTAGCCAATTATTAGATAAAATTAAGGAATCAGAGAAATTTCCTGATGAGTGGGAGCAGCTTAAACCAATCTTAGTTGATCGGCAGGAAGAAGCACCTATCAGGTTGTACTTAAATGCTTATGCCGCTACAGGATTGGTATTAGCAAAGTTAGGGGAAATCGAGCGAGCTAAAGAAATCAGCATGAGAGTTAAAGAAATTGACTCAAAGCAAGATTTCGGAGCAGGAATCTTACTGGATGTTTTAACACGTCCAGCAGAAGAAGATGATTAATACAGTGAACAGTCAACAGTTATCAGTTAATACTCTACAACCATGAATAGTTTTTCATTCTTTAACGCATCTTCCTACAACGCTCTATCTGCATCTTCTAATAACAATAACCTGTTTCCCTCTAAGGTTGTTGTGCCAACATTTTCTAATGAACCTCTTCCTAATCTTGTTACTCCCGTGTTGGTTTTTTCCCAATTCTCTCAACAAAGATTTTAAATATTATGCAAGGTAGGGATTGGCTCTTGACAGGAGACGGTCAATATCAAGCGTGTAAATCAGCTAGAAGTTGGAATTTATTGCAAGAGAATTATCGTCTATATCGGTTTTTAACTGAGATAGAAGATGTTCTTGATGGTGTAGAGGATGAATCGATTCGTCTACCCGAAATCCGAATGCTGGTGAGACGCTTGATTGTAAATTCTTACTGGGTGCAGAGTCAGTATTTAGAGCCTTCCCCTACAACCGGAATATCTGTTCTACTGTTATATGATGAATTGGGTTTCCCATTAACAGTACAAACAGTTACATTCGCACCAGGAAGCATATCTAATATTCACAATCATGGAACATGGGGAGTAGTAGCAGTATTAAAAGGACAAGAAAAAAATACTGTTTGGCGACGCACCCAAGACCCAGAATTTGCAGACAAAATTGAGCCGACGGGAGAAATTATTCTATCGCCTGGAGATATTATCAGCTTCACTTCCGATGCAATTCATAGTGTAGCAGCAGTAGGTGATGAACCAACTGTCACTTTTAATATTTATGGTGAAACTGACCCCAAACAAAGATTCGAGTTTGATGCAGTTACCCATACCGCCAAAAAATTTTAATTCGTAATTGCAATTACGAATTACGAATTACGAATTACGAATTACGAATTACGAATTATTAGGAGATACTGCAATGGCTAGAGTAATTTTCTATGAAAAACCTGGTTGTAAGGGTGGTACTCGACAAAAGGTTTTGTTAACTGCGGCTGGACATGAAGTTGTAGCTTATAACTTATTAACTGAACCTTGGACTTTGGAACATTTGCGGTCATTTTTTGGCGATCGCCCTGTAACCGAGTGGTTTAATCCTTCTGCACCCAAGATTAAGTCTGGTGAGATAGTTCCAGGAAATTTAGACGAACAAACCGCCTTATTTCTCATGTTGAGAGAACCTCTGTTGATTCGCCGTCCTTTAATCCAAGTAGGCGATCGCCGTGAGGTAGGTTTTGATGTCGAACAACTAGATGCTTGGATTGGCTTGAAGCCTGTAGATGAATCCTTCCGCGAAATGAGCGAAAACCTCATGAGTCAAGATTTACAAGGCTGCGCCCACGGTCACGGACACAGTGATGGTCATCACCACGATCATCAAGGTAATTGCAACCATCACGGTCAACAAGAACACCACCGTCAAGGTTGTAATCATTAGCAGATGAGGGTGCAGAATGTTTAATTAATTAAGGCAGTGTGAGTTGATTTTACCAAGGAGCGATCGCTCCTTGGTACAGAGAGTTAGTAGTTGAGAGTAGAATGGATTAATTTATCAGTAAGCACACTGATCTCATAAATTTGCACACTGATCTTCTTTACTACCTTGGACAATATTGCTACCACCAATCGGCTTAGGAGCATTTTCCTTACACTGCAAATTGCCATTAATGCGATTTTGCCGAATTGTCACCCCTCCAGTATTTTGAAAAGCTTGTAAATTTCCGCCAATCTGGTTTTGATTAGCAACTAGTTGTCCCGAATTTGACTCAAACTGCACATCTCCAGTGATGCGTGTACTCACCACACGAGCAGCACTACCTTGCTTGACTTGGATGCTTCCACCCACGGTAGCACTAGAATTGACTTCCACTAGTTTTGCTCCCTCTGCTTGAATATTGCCATTTACTTTTACACCTATGGCCTTGAGGGTTGCGCTGCGTTCGACAACAATATTTCCTTTAACAGTGGTTTTACTGAGAGTGCAAGTTTTACCTTGAGGTACTTTTACATTATCAACGGTAATTGCACCTAAGTTTCCTTGGCAAATAATCTCTTCCGCGATCGCAATGTGAGGGAACATTAGACTCGTGCTGAGTCCGATCAATGTCATTGAAACACCCGAAATTGCTTTTAGTATCATGATAAAAGTTTCTGCGACAACAGTTATCAATGTCGCATCGATACATGAAAAACACTTAAATAATTCATGAGAAAAAACTCATCAATTAAAGTCAGACAATTGAAAAATTTTTACCCATCCCCATTAGACATCTTGTGAAAATATTGTAGAGACGTAGCAATGCTCTACTCTAAACGTGATACGCTGTAATTACTATTTGCTTGTCTAGAGAGTATATCGACTCTACCCTAGGGAATTGATTGTGAATCCACCAGACTTTTACTCTGTTACCTTTAGCTGGTGCGCTCCCAGATTTAGAATATCCTGCACCAAGCATTAATGATTCAAATGTACTGGCATCCAGTATTGTACTAGTGAAGTTTGGTAAACCCTGTATCTGGTGTTTGTTTAGGGTCATAACTACCCTGGTAAGTCGTTAGTATTTTATATCCTGGTAATACTAAAGCAAAACCAGCAGAGCTATGAATTTCTCCGGGATATCTATAAGGTTCATCATCTGGTATGTCACCACCAAGACGCAGAATAAAACCTCCGAACCATAGATACAAGCCAGGGATCAGCAAATCCATGCTGTAAGCTATTGCTCTCATTCTCTCCTTAGTAGAAGAATTTGAAGATAAAACTTCTTTTGAAGACGACCAGAACTTTGTGACAAATGACATGGGTCTAAATTCCCTTTACAGGGAGAAAGCAATCAAAAATCGCTTGGATTTGATATGCGTGAATCAAAATTGATGCACCTATCCCTACACATTCTATTGTGACGCACAAAAAATAACAAGTTAAATGAATACAGTGAAACAAGTGAGAAATTTTTACCCAGTCCCCAGCTTTGCAATTTTGGATTTTAGATTGAATAATCTAAAATCCAAAATCTAAAATTTCCAGTCCTTAATCAATAGTCAAACCCTGAAACATAGCTGTACTCAGATAGCGTTCACCGAAGGAAGGCTGAATCATGACGATTAATTTTCCCTGGTTCTCTGGACGTTTACCTACCTGAATAGCTGCACACAAAGCCGCACCGGAGGATATACCAGAGAGTAAGCCTTCTTCTTTGGCTAACCGCCGTCCGTAACTCATGGCTTGATCGTCGCTAACTCTAATCACTTCATCAATTAGTTCCAGACGGAGGACATCGGGGACAAAGCCTGCGCCAATACCTTGGATTTTATGCGAACCGGCTGCACCGCCAGAGAGGACGGGACTATTACTGGGTTCAACTGCGATCGCCTGAAAACTCGGTTTACGTTGTTTCAGCACCTCTGCAATCCCAGTAATCGTTCCCCCAGTCCCTACCCCTGCAATTAAAATATCGACTTCGCCGTCTGTATCTGTCCAAATTTCTTCGGCGGTGGTTTCTCGGTGAATTTTGGGGTTAGCTGGGTTACGGAACTGTTGGGGTAGATAAGCGTTAGGAGTGTTAGCCACAATTTCTTCAGCTTTGCGAATTGCTCCCCGCATACCCTCAGCCCCTGGTGTTAATTCTAAGGTTGCACCATAGGCTTTGAGCATTGCTCGTCTTTCTTGGCTCATGGTTTCTGGCATAGTCAAAATTAACTGATAGCCACGAGCTGCCGCTACCATTGCCAAAGCAATTCCTGTATTACCAGAAGTAGGCTCTACTAAAATAGTTTTTCCTGGCTCAATTAAACCTTCGGCTTCTGCTGAAAGAATCATACTTACTCCAATCCGGTCTTTCACAGAAGCAGCCGGATTCATGCTTTCTAATTTGACAACTATTCTGGCAACTACTCCTTCCGATTGAGGAATTTTATTGAGTTGAACTAATGGAGTTTTACCAATTAGTTCTGTGACATCTTTAGCAATTCGCATAAATTTACTCCTAAAAATCTTACATTTACAGGTCTGTACTTATAATTTTCAGTTTATAACAATGAGTTTAAATACTTTGAATTTACTAATAGGCGTATGTGTGAGTATGAGTCATGTAATCTCACTTAAGCACAAAATTTGTGAGCAAAAAGCAATTTGATGACATTTTCGCAGCGATTTATATTGCCATAAGCTTCCTAGTGAAACTTTCTTTATCAAGCTAATGTCCAATAACCAATAACTCTAGAAATTACTGTTTATTTGAGCAGCATTTTTAATTCATTATGCTCAATTGCTTAATTAACAAGAGAAACATGACTCATTTATAAAAATTTAATAGTTTTTTTTGAGTTATTTGTATATACTCACCAATAAATAGAATTTGCTTGAGTACAACTTTTTTGCTTCAACTACTCAAGCAAAATCACCCTAAGATGTCTGCCCAATGAGGTTTTAGTCTGATTTAATAAATACTAGAACCCTATCTGATTAATGCTAGTACCCAGCCCCAAAAATACTAGCACCCTTACCCCAAATTATTTTTATAACCCTCAATATCTAAGGGTTTTCGGCTTTGAGTACAAACTTAATAACTTTAATAATCTTAATCTGAGACCCCTAAAGCATAGGCGAGAAGAGCAACTGATATAAAACGTATAGGATTTACGCAGAGATTCCCCTCTACCCCCCGAAATTCAATGGGTTAAACCAGCGAACTAGGGGGGACTTCTTAATCATTAAAAAGCGATTGGTGAACAATTCTCTGTAAAAGTAGCTATCTCTGATAACGAGAATACTTTTTTGTGGATTTCCATTTATTCACAGCGTAAGTTTATTATTTTTCTGTATCATTCACCCCTTTATTATCCAAATTATATCTTACGTTTTTTACTCTTCATGTATGGAATTATTACGATATTTAATTTGGTGATGCTGACTATCTAGCAAGGGGAGCAAAGATGAAATCTAAACTGCTCAATGTTCTCACTGTTTGTCTAGTTGCTTTAGTGGTAATATCTCCTGGGCTAATAGTGTTGAGTTTAGTTTGGGAAAAACACACAGAGTTCGTTAGAACACAGAAATTAGTCCCAGATGTTAATAAAATTAATCCAGTACATGATCAAGCAATAACTGGTAACAAATCATCTCCATCTCAAATTGTTACTCCATTACCTGCTCATCAAGGTGTAAATCAAGTGGTAACTATTGCTGAAAGTTACAAGCTTGCTATTATCATCCAATGGTTTATTGTATTAATTCCTCTTTTTATTGGCTTAGGAATTATTATCCATGACCGTTATCTTGTTTATCGGGCTGCCATGTTAAAAGAACAAGTGGAAATGTTAGAAAGACTTTGGCAGCAAAGTATAGAACAATAGATTTGAGGATTCTAATGTCAGTATCTATTTTAAAATTCTGACTTATCCCTAAGAATTAATCGTCAACATAATCATTCAAAAAAGCACTATGAAAGAAGTCAAAGAAGAACGCCAAACGTCTTATTTTAATTTAATTGATGAATTGCTACAATGTCCTAATGGACAAGAACCAGAAATTTTAGAAGCGAATAAAGAATTAATTGATGCTAATTTTGTAGAAACGATTGTACAAGTAGCAACTACATTTGCCCATCAAGGTAATCAAGATGGTTCAAAATTTCTCTTTTTTCTAGCTCGTGAGTTAGCAAAATATTTAGGTTTATATCCTGATTTCCAACAACCTGAAAATACTAATACTGAAGCTGCAAATAAGGAGTAACAATGCTACTTACTGCAACTGATGCTGGACATATAGCATTAGAGTTTCTGTTGGCAGACTGGAATATTTCCGTAGATTATCGAGACTGGTTTGCTATCTTAAATTCTCGGTTAGTAGGTGAGAGTTGGTACATTGTAGAATTGAGTGTGGCGGGATTTCCTGATCGGTGGTACGTTCAAGTATATGATACGGGAGAATGCGACCCAAACTATACTTTTAAGTCTCCTATTAGTAGCTCTGAGGGATTTGTAGATTTAGGTAATTTACCTGAGATTATAGCTGAAGTCTTATTTGCAGAGCGAAAATCTAGATAAGAACTTCAAAAATAAGCATTATAACTAAGCTGAATCAGCTTTCATTATTTGAGGTGTTACTTTGAAAAAGTCCACCTCATTTTTTATTTATTTCAAGATTTTATTTCCAATAATTCATTATTTTGTCATCATTAAATAACAAATATGTGTTATATTAATTAGAGTGATGGACGCTACAGAAATATCAATTCCAATGATTACGGAAGATATATTAGCTAAAGAATTCACAAGAGTCGTCACTCAATATTATCCAAAAGTTGGGGAATTATTAGACGGGTGTCATGTGAAAGTCATCACCTGTTTTTGGGGGCGACCTGCCAGACGCTTGCAATATATAGGCATTTATTGCTCTGATGATATGCTTCCTCATGTGCAAGCTCACAAAGAAATACTGCGAGAATTAGCTGAAAATATGGGATTAGTGCAAGTCGTCTGCATGAATGCCAAGCGATTATTGCGAGATCCCCTATCGAAGCTTAAAGATAATGATCCACGTCTATGGTTGGAGTTACATATGGTAGCAAAATAGTCAGATTATGTAAAAGTCAAAAGAATTAAGACTACTTGATTGAAAACTCAATCATTGGGGATGTAGTCATCTGTCGGGACAAAATCAAGAAATTCCAGGACGAATTAAATCTAGGTACATTGGCGTTCAAACTTACTTCATTCAACCTAGCCAAGAATCAAGAGAGTTTGTTGCGCTACAACCAAAAGGTTAGAAATTATGTCTAAAATCAACCAGCTTCCTCCCGATGATTTGCCTCCAAATGGGGTGACAAAAGAGGATGGAATGCTGCATCTGGAACTAGAACAGTCTATTGGCAGATGCTTTTATCTAGCTTGCGATCGCATTACCCAAGCATTATTATCTAATTGCCAGTGGTATCTCACCAAAAAAGACACGATGATCATGCTAGTGATTGACTGTCCTGATATAGTCTCTTACTGGCACATTGTCAGCAATATTCCGCAGCTAGGCAATAGACTCGAAAGATTTACTAATAATGCCAAAATTCGCGTTTACCCCCCTTTTGGTAAAGGCGACCCCTTGGAAATTAGTGTCAATGAAATTTCAGCTTACCGAGATTGGCTATAGAGTGCTAGGCAATCTTGTTGGTATAATTACACCCGGCTTTCCCAGCGAAAGTCCGGGTTTCTTGTATTTCAACTCCTAAAAGATAGAGAGAGTAGGGATTTTAGGTTCAATTTCTTTCATTTTTTACTAGTGTGTAGCGGCTCTAGTTTACTATTGATAATAAGTTCATAAGAAGTTAAAAGTGATTATTTTTGACACAAATACCTTTTCTGTGATAAAAATTTTTATTCGGTATGTTCGTGATTTTTCTGGCTCAATAAACAGTTTAAATTAAAACATGAATAACTAATTATATGGCAGGAGATTTAGATTTAAAATTATTAGATGATTTAAGTCATACAATTATCCCTCAACAACCTCTACTCACCAGTAAAGAATCTGGATGGCGAAATGGTTTCCTAGCTTATTACCAACATCCAGGTGCAGAAATTTGTCAACATACTATTCCATATTATGTATTAGAAGTCATTGATCAAAATTCTTCCTCACATCACGAACGCCGCTTAGGTAATAATTTTTTATCTTATCAAATTAGTGGAGGCGAAATTTACTTTTGTCCGGCTCATACTAATCACTGGACAAGTTGGGAAGAACAACTTAATTTCACACTCATGGCTTTTGAACCCAGATTATTTGAACAATTAGCTAGTGAAACTTTTGCTTATAATCAAATCGAATTTCTTCCTCAATGGCAAATATTTGATCCAGTAATTCAAACTATAGTTAGCGCACTCAAAGCAGATTTAAATGTTGGATGTCCAGCCGGTCGCTTGTATGGTGAATCATTTGTAACGGCTCTCATGATTCATATGTTCAAGGAATTCACTACATCAAAACCAAACTTCACTGAATATCATGGAGGACTACCAAAATACAAACTTAAACAGGTTTTAGATTATATTCAAGCTCATTTATCTGAAGATATTTCACTAGAGGATTTAGCAAAAATTGCTGGGATTAGCCAATTTTACTTTGCGAGATTATTTAAGAAATCAATACAAATTCCACCACATCAATATATTATTCGACAACGTGTAGAATTAGCCAAGCAATTACTCAATGACTAAGAATACAACATTACAGAAGTCGCTTTAGAGTGTGGTTTTGCACATCCAACTCATCTCAGCCGACATTTTCGCCGCTTAGTTGGGATGTCTCCTAGTGATTTTAGAAAGTTATAGCAAGAATGTGCTGCTGTTGGCAAAAATAGGCGCGACTTGATTAGGGGGATATAGATAGAGTTTGAATTGTTCAAATCTGAATGATTCACGTAAGTATATGATGACTACACTTAAAGCCACAATGATGGAAATCAATGGGGTTCAATACTATGTGAGAGATTCTGGCGCAGGGAAAGAAAGCGTTTTGTTAATTCATGGTTGGCCTGATGATGGTAATTTATGGCAACATCAAATCACTGCTTTATTAGAGAATGGCTATCGTGTGATTTGTCCAGATTTACTTGGTTATGGTTTAAGTGCAGCACCTACAGATGTAAATCGATATCAATTAGCTAATTTGGTCAATGATATGATTAGACTTTTAGATAAATTAGAAGTTGGAAAAATACACTGTATCGCTCATGATTATGGTGCTGTAATCGGTTGGGAACTAGCTGCACACACAAATAAATTAAAAAGCTATACCGCTATGTCTGTAGGCCATTTAGCAGAATTTTTCAAAATATCTCATGAGAATTTCCAATTTCAGTGGATTTACTTTTTAAATATCCATGATATTGCACCTCAATTATATCGAGTCAAGAATGGTTATTTACTTCGTGAAGTTCTGCGTAGTCATCCCCATCGAGAGGAAGTCCTCAATAATACTCTAAAACCAGGTGTATTAGAAAATATGCAGCGACTAGAAAAAGCAAATCCTGTACCTAATTATTTGCTAGCTGTTCTAGGTGGAGAGTTACCTGAACCTGTTCAAATTCAAGTTCCTACTTTTGGTATTTGGAGTAGTCAAGATGAGGTTTTATGGGAATCACAGATGCAGAATTCTGGAAGATACATATCAGCAGAGTGGCAATATGAAAAGATTGCAGATACAGGACATTGGTTTATGCTTGAGCAACCAGAGCAAACAAATAAATTACTATTGAATTGGCTCAAGAAGCATTCTTAGTTTAATCATCCTATTGTTGATGTAGTTTAGGGAATGGAAGCTAAATTATGGTCTACAGTTCCCATTCCTAAACGAGTACGAATTTCACTTACTTGAAAATCCCAAAACTGATCCCATTTTTGAGCTATTAGTTTACCAGGAGTCTGAGAACCTAGCCTATAACCGCGAGCTATTTCTGTCATTAAATCATTAAAATTTTTTGGTTGATAAAGACTAATCATTACCATACCAAAACTTACTAACATCACACTGATAGGAATGGGAATCTGAGCTAAAACAAATGCTTGTAATCCAATTTCTCCAATCGCATCAGTGTCAAATCCCGCGACTACATGATAAATATCATGGGTAGAACGCCACAGCATTTTGAGGTAGGAAATATCATCAACGACAGGGACTTTTTTGAAAAAATAAGGGTCGAAACCTCTAGCTTTCATTTCTCTGGCGTAGATATGACCTAACGTTCCCTCTGGAAGTTTGGCTAATTCATCTAAATCCAAAGGTGCAGGAAGCCAGCGTTCTTGGAATAAGGTGTTGACTTCTGGAATTTTTTTTAATTCATTAACTGCTAACTGTGCCATTTCTGTTTGGTCAAGTGCATCCTCAAAGTCAAATATGGGGTCAGTATTACCATTTCTGGGCTTTAAGGCACTAGCCGCTAAAAATTGTATATAGGCGAGGAGTCCTTTATCATTGTTGTAGTTAATTACATTATTCATGGTGATTTTGCCAGTGTAAGACTTACGCACTAATTTCCAGAGGAAATATGTACTTCAAGTTTTGGCAAACTAATCACAATTTTCATGAGTCCCCAGAGGTATTTATGGCAATATTGAATTTTCTTTTCACTTCACAGTTTAAAACTTTTTCTGTCAGCCATTTATACCAAGTATCTAGTCCTGCACCTGTAGTTGCAGACACCTGAAAAATTTGCATATTCGGATTAACCTGTTGTGCGTATTCTATACAACGCTGCACATCAAATTGTACATAAGGTAACAAGTCGATTTTGGTGAGAATCATAATCTCACTGGCGCGGAACATATGCGGGTATTTAATTGGCTTATCTTCCCCTTCTGTGACAGAAAGAATGACTACTTTTGCCTGTTCTCCCAAATCAAATAAAGCTGGACAAACTAAATTTCCCACATTCTCAATCATCAAAACTGAGTTTAGCGGTGGATTGAGTTGTTGCAAACCTCTTTCTATCATCGAAGCATCTAAATGACAACCTGTCCCTGTGTTGATTTGCACAACTTTACAGCCTGTCTCTTTGATTTTTTGAGCATCATTAATTGTTTCTTGGTCGCCTTCAATGACAGTTATAGGTAATTGATGTTTTAAATCATTGATAGTACGAGTTAAAAGAGTTGTCTTACCCGCACCGGGGGAACTCATTAAATTTAATGCGAGAATATTACGACCTTTAAACCAGCCGCGATTTTGGGCTGCTAGGAGGTTATTTTTTCCTAAAATCTCTTGTTCTAAAGATATAGTTGTCCCATGAATTTTGGCGTGAATTTGTGGTGCTTCACGGACGTGATCATGGGAGTGTTTAATCACAGTACCATCTGATAAGGTGTGGGTATGATGATGGTGATTATGTTCCATTTCACCTGTTTCTAAATTAGTGATTTTGCCGTCAGCATCATCAGAACAACCGCAGGTTACACACATACTTCCTCAACCTCTATCTCTTTAATTTTTAATTCTTCACCAGTGATTAAATCTAAGTGAACGCTACCACATTTACATATACCAAATGGTTTATCGAGAGCAATTTTTGCACCACATTGGCGACATTTTGCTAAACCAGGAATTTCTATAATTTCTAATGTTGCACCTTCCAAAATTGTACCTTGAGTACAAATATCAAAACAAAATTTGATAGCATCAGGCATAATCGCAGAAAGTTTGCCAATCTCTAATGAAACTCGGCTTACTTTTGAGCCTTGAGCATATTCATTAACGATCGCAACAATATTTTGAGTAATTCCTAGTTCGTGCATGACATGAAATGCTCTACTTATTATCAACAAATTCGTGGTAATTGATCGCCAACTAGCATATCAACAATTCTTTCTGTACCAAAGGCAGTTTTTAATAAAACTACTCCTGGGGGTGAATCAATAACCTCACCAATAATACACGCATCTTTACCAAATGGGTGAGATTTCATTGCTGATAAAACTGTTTCGGCTTTTTCACTCTTCACCGCTAATACTAATTTACCTTCGTTGGCTAAATATAAGGGGTCTAATCCCAATATTTCACACATTCCTTTGACTTCTTCGCGTACAGGGATAGATTTTTCTTTGATGCGTATCCCTACGTTAGAAGTTAATGCAAATTCATTTAAAACTGTTGCTAAACCTCCCCGTGTCGCATCCCTCATGGCGTGAACTTCAGGACAAACATTGAGGATAGTTGCGACTAATTCATGTAGTGGCTGACAATCACTTTCTATGTTAGTATCTAACGCTAATTCCCCACGGGCGATTAAAATCGCTGCGCCATGATTTCCTAATTCACCATTTATAATTATGGCATCGCCGGGTTGAATATTGTGGGCGGAAATATTAACTCCTGTGGGGATAATGCCAATACCAGTCGTGTTAATAAATATTTTATCAGCCGCACCACGATGAACAACTTTTGTGTCACCAGTGACAATTTGCACGCCTGCTTTTTGGGCGGCTGTTTTCATACTGGTGACGACGCGCCGTAATGTTTCTATTGGTAATCCTTCTTCTAGAATTACACTACAGGTTAAATATAAGGGTTTAGCACCACTGACAGCTAAGTCATTGATTGTGCCGTTTATTGCTAGTTCTCCGATATCGCTACCAGGAAAAAATAAGGGGTCTACAACATAAGAATCTGTGGTAAAAGCGAGTCTATCTCCTTGTTGTAGCAGGTGAGATAAATTAAAGCTGGCTTGGTCTTCTAATTGGGAAAGAATGGGATTATCAAAACTGCTGACAAAGATATCATCTATTAAGTCACGCATGGATTTTCCACCGCTACCATGTGCGAGAGTGATGTGAGTATCTCGTACTTTGGCTGGGCGACGGCGGGCTTGTTCGATTTTTTGAAATAGGGGATTTGGTGTTAGTTTTGTTTTTGAAATATCCATTTTTAATAATTCGTAATTAAGAAGTTTTGATTATTAATTTTATGTAAGGTGCGTTATGCTTTCGCTAACACACCCTACTATTTTTTAATGCTATCTGCCTGTTTCGTCGTGTCTACCACGATGGCGATCGCAGTGTAAAATACCATTTACAGCCCAGTTTTCTCGCTCAAACTCATCTATGTGAATGGTTATCCATTCTGGTTTGGTATCTAATGCTGCAACCATTGCATTGGTAATGGCTTCTACTAAATGCCGTTTTTTTTCGATGGAATGTCCTCTGGCAATTTTGACGGTAACAATTGGCATACAATTTTTCCTCGCAGTGTTGTTGTGTGACGTTTATCGCCACTTTTATGGAGGTTATGAAGAGATAGTCACTTTTGGCTTTTCGACTGCTTGATTTTGCATTACAGTCGAGAATCTGCCATATTTATAGTATGCTGCACACGCGCCTTCGGAAGACACCATACAAGTCCCAATGGGTGTTTCGGGAGTGCAGGCTGTACCAAATACTTTACACTGCCAAGGTTTTAGCACTCCTTTCAGAATTTCGCCACACTGACAGGCTTTATGGTCGGCAACTTTTTGGTTAGGAAGAGTGAATTTTGATTCAGCATCAAATTGGGCATATTCTGGACGAATTTTTAAGCCGGAATAGGGGATTTCATTTAAGCCTCGCCATTCAAAAGTTTCGCGGACTGCAAAAACTTGATTCATGGCTTTTAATGCTACTTGATTACCTGCTTTTTGTACTAGTCTGTTATATTGATTTTCGACTTCACAGCGATTTTCTACTAATTGCTGTAATAACATCCAAATTGATTGGAGAATATCTAACGGTTCAAAGCCGGAAATAACTATGGGTTTATGATATTTTTGGGCTATAAATTCATAAGGGTCAGTGCCAATTACCATGCTGACATGACCAGGCCCGACAAATCCATCTAGTTGTAAATCGGGGTTATCTAATAATGCTTGTAAGGCGGGAATCACCAGGACGTGATTACTAAACATACTGAAGTTTAGAATGTTTTCTTCAGCTGCTTGGAGAATGGTAAAAGCTGCACTAGGGGCGGTGGTTTCAAAGCCTAAAGCGAAGAAGACAATTTCTTTATCGGGGTTGTTTTTGGCAATTTGCAGGCTATCTAGGGGGGAGTAAACCATGCGAATGTCTGCGCCTTGGGCTTTGGCTTGCAGGAGGCTATGTTTAGAGCCGGGGACGCGCATGGTGTCGCCAAATGTGGTTAAAATGACGTTGGGGTTTTGGGATATAGCGATCGCATCATCTAATCTCCCTTTGGGCATGACACAGACTGGACAACCAGGCCCGTGAATTAGTTCAACATTATTTGGTAAGATTTCTTCGATACCGTATTTAAAAATAGAATGGGTATGCCCGCCGCATACTTCCATAATTTTGATATGTTTGTCTAATTGGTAACTTAGTTTTTCAATTTCACGCCGTAAGGCTGCGGCTTTTTCTGGTTCTCTAAATTCGTCTACGTATTTCATGGGTTGGGGACTGGGAGATATTAGTTACTTATTTCTGCTTGGAGTGTGGCAATTTCTTGGAGAATTTTTAAGGTTTCGGCTGCTTCTTGTTCATTGATTCTGTTCATGGCAAAACCTACGTGAACTAATACCCAATCTCCTACGCATGATTCGGGGGGATGTTGTTCGTCAATGATGCAGGCGATGTTAATTTGACGTTTTACTCCAGCAACGTTGACTATGGCTAGTTTTTGGTTAATGTCGGTGATTTCGGTGATTTGTCCGGGGATTCCTAAACACATTTTTATGTTCCTTGATGATGGGGAATGAAGAATTTTTTCACGCAGAGGCGCAGTGAGCAGTCCGTTGGGCGGCTGTGCCGACTTGAAGGAACTGCGAACCCGGAGGGAGACGCGGAGAGAATGAGAGGGTTTTTTTCTTGGGGTATTTAGGGATTTTTAATATTAGTGAGTTTTTATTGAGTTTGCGGCTGCAATTATTGCTTGTCCTAGGGATAAATTACCGTCGTTTGTAGGGACTAGGCTGTGGGTTAGTAGGTTGATTTTTAATTCTTTTAACTGTTTGGTTACTAACTGTAATAAAATGGTGTTTTGAAATACTCCGCCTGTGAGGATGACTTGATTAATGAGGTTTTCTTGTCGCAGATGTTTCACCATCTCTACAACGACGTTAGCTAAACTTTTGTGAAATTTTGCAGCAATGACTTGTTGAGGAGTTTGCTGCTTGAGGTCGTTGAGCAGGAATTGCCACATGGGGTGGGGGTCTATACAATAAATACTATCGGAAAAGACAAAATTAAAGGGATAGATTGCCTTTTCTTCATTATTATTTAAGGTAGGTAGATCAACTATAGCTTCCATTGCGATCGCAGCTTGTCCTTCATAGCTACATTCTTCTGGACAAATCCCGATAGCTGCTGCTACAGCATCAAATAGCCTTCCTACTGAGGAAGCTAAGGGGGCGTTAATGCTTTTTTCTACAAGCTGATTCAACAGTTTTATGGGCTTTTGATTTAGAAATTGTAATATTTCTAAATCAGTATATTCTTGTTGGCAATCTTCCCAAAGATTAGCTGCGATTAAATGGGCGTAGGTATTACGCCAAGGCTGATAAATTGCTTGTTTGCCGCCAATCATTGCGACTGGTTTAAATGTGGCGAGGCGTTTAAACTGGTGGTAGTCTGCTAAGAGAAATTCTCCTCCCCAGAGTGTACCATCTACTCCATAACCTAAACCGTCAAAGGCAATACCTAAAACTGGGGATGTATCTAAAGGAATGCTATTTTCTGCCATACAAGCGGCGATATGGGCGTGATGATGTTGAATGGAATAAAGTTGGAGATGGTTAGCTGTGGCGAGTTCTCTACCAAGTTTACTAGATAGATATTCAGGGTGTAAATCAACTGCGATCGCTTGTGGTTGATGTGCAAATAAATTTAAATATAAACTGAGGGTATCTTGGTAAGTACCAAAGGCTGCCGCATTTTCTAAATCTCCTAAATGTTGAGAAAGAATTGCTTCGCCTTCTCGTAAGAGACAAAAAGTATTTTTTAACTCGCTACCCATTGCTAAAATTTGGGGTACATTGTGAAATCCCGGTGGTAATTTTAGCGGTGCTGGTGCATAACCTCTAGCGCGGCGAATTGTTTGTAATTTATCGTCTACAACTCGCACAACGGAATCATCTACTCTGTTCACAATCTCCCGATTATGTAAGAGAAAATAATCAGCAATGTGAGCTAATTTTTGTCTAGCTTCACCGTTATCTATACATTGTGGTTCATCACTAAGATTACCACTGGTTAATACAATGGGGCGATTCATCCGCCGCAAAATTAAATGATGTAGGGGCGTATAAGGTAGCATGAAACCCAGTGTATTTTGCCCCGGTGCTACTGAAGGGGCGATAGATTTCTGAGTGTGTTCTTTAATTTTGACTTGATTTGTTCCCAATCCCTTTTTTTGCAACAAGACAATAGGCGCAGCCGGACTGGTTAATAACTCCCGTTCCCTATCGTTAACAATGCAATATTCTTCAATAATTTGAATATCCCGCGCCATTAAAGCGAAGGGTTTATCATAGCGTTTTTTTCGCTGACGTAATTTCTGTACAGCTGCTTCTTGTGTCGCATCACAAGCGAGATGAATACCGCCTATACCTTTAATAGCGACAATTTCACCCTTTTGCAGCAATGTACAAACAGCGTCCACATCATCCAACATAGAAAACATGGAAGCCGTCACCGGTTTACCATCAGCCCGTTCTAACCAAGCTTGAGGGCCACATACATGACAGGCTACAGGTTGGGCGTGAAAGCGGCGATTTTCCACATCGTGGTATGAGTTCTCACATTCGGGACACATGACAAACGCAGACATACTGGTGTTGCATCTGTCATAAGGAATGGCGCGAATAATACTCAAACGGGGGCCGCAATAAGTACAATTCGTAAAAGGATAACGGTAAAAGCGGCTAAAGGGGTCAAAAATTTCTTGCTGACATTGAGGACAGGTAGCAGCATCAGGGGCAATTTCCGTTCTAGATACACCGCTAACACTATCAGTAATAACAAAATCATCAAAGTGCAATTCACCTTGATAGGAAGTTCTCACAAGTTCCGTAATTTTTCCTAATGGGGGACATTCCTGCTGTAATCTGGTGACAAATTCTGTTAAAGCTGCTGCACTACCAGCTACCCGAATTAACACACCTTCCCCATCATTACAAACATCCCCCCGCAAACCGCAGGCTTTCGCCAAACGATAGACAGTAGGGCGAAATCCTACCCCTTGTACAGTACCGCGAACTCTAATTTCTTCCGTTGTCATATACCTAAGCGGCTTTCCTCTCCGTGTTCTCAGTGTCTCTGTGGTTCAATCACTGCCTAAAATTCCCAAAGCAAAATCCGATTATTCCCCGAATCAGAGATTATCGCCGTCTTCCCACAAACTTTTACTCCATAACACCAATTTAAGCTGTGGCGTGTTGGCATTCCAAAGTTACGATTTTCACTTTTAGTTTGAAAAGTATCTTGTCCAGCAATCCCATCTGCAACTACACCCTGCAAAGATAATATTGACTCTGGCTGCTTCCATCCTAACAACCGAGAATTAGCAGTATCTGCCACTAACAACCATTCCCCATTTGCCGCTACCCCATAAGGCATACTCAAACTACTAGCACTAGGAAAATAAACGCCCTGGTTTATCTCCACAACATCAAAATTTTTCTGTCCTAAAACCACCGCACAAGGGGTATTATTTTCTGTTGGTATCCCCTGCCAAATCATCACTCGATTATTACCCGCATCGGTGACAACTAAATTATCATTCCAAATAGCAATATCATGACACCAGCGCATACTCGCCGCCGTGGGAGAAGCCCCGCCATTTTCATTACGAGATGTCATATCTGGCTGTCCCAGAACTATATCAGCAGGCTGACCATTTTCTGTAGGTAATTGTTGCCAGATTAATAATCTTCGATTACCTGTATCCGCTACAAATAACTTACCTTGATGATATAAAATACCATAAGGCCAGTGCATAGTATTAGCCGCAGCTTGTTGACTACACCGATTAGATTCGTTATCAATAAAATTAGCTTGTCCTAATACTAAATCGGCTGGAACATTGCTATCTTCCGGTAACTTATGCCAAATTAAAACCCGATGATTCCAGGCATCTGCTACCGCTAAACCTTCCCCATACACACAAATTCCTGTCGGTACGCTAACAGTATTTCTGCCTGGTGTACCTTTAGCATTTTGTCCCTCATGGTAAAAGTCTGGTTGTCCAATTACCCAATCAGCCGGTTGATTATCTCTTGTGGGTAAATTTCGCCATCCTAATAACCGATGATGTCCCGTATCTGATACCCATAATGACCCTGTTTCAGATACTAAACAAGCACTACGGGGGCCAAACATTGTAGTAGGAGTTGGTGCTAAGGGAGTTACTAATAATTCTGGGTTGAGAACATCACCTAAAATTACCTTTGCACCTGGAGATAAAAATTTATTAGTCATTAGTTATGAGACGCATAGGTGGGCATTGCCAAAAAGTCAAAAATAAGGGTTTGAGCAGAAGTGTTGAATGTTAAGATTTTGAGGATATTGCTCAAGTCGTGCATTGGTATTGGTGATACCAAATTCGAGTAGTTAATGACTTTATTGTCAATAGACAAGCAAATTTTTCTAGGCAGAACACAAAGATTGTAAAGTTGTGTTGCGAGATTCAACACTTCTGGGGTTTGAGCAAATCTCAAGCAATGCCCACCCTTTAACAATTCAAAATTCAAAATGATGCTCGTTCGCCCTTGGCGTGCCGTAGGCAAGACTCTCCGACAGGAGAAGCTATGCCGTTGGCGAAGCCTCTCGTAGAGAAGGCTTTACGCTGCGCTAACAACATTCAAAATTAAAGACAGTTGGAGTCGGGGATTTAAACCCCAACTCAACTGATACTACGTGTAGACGTAGGGGTCTTAAAACCTTGAATTTACGATAAAAATTGTCTGTCTTTAAATACTTACCCTAATTTCTGCTGTCACTTCTTGCAAAGCTTGGGCAACGGCTGCCGCTTGTTCTGTTTGTTGATGTTGGCTGAATATTTCCCAAGCTTCTTGATAGTAATTACGGGCTTGTAAAAGATTTTGAGGATTACCTAACTCTGGTTTTTCTGGGTCATCAGGTAAATTAAATAAAGCGTTAGCTTTATTAGCGATTGTGTTAGCGTACTCTAAAGGTGTATCCTGAGAATTACGCACCTTTAAAGCTTCATTATAAGCTGCGATCGCCTGTAAATTATTCTCTACAGGATGGGAACTGGGTAAATATTGCAGCGCATTACCCAAGTTGTTTTGCAACATCGCATATTCCCTGGGGTGGTTAATTAAGTTAATCTGTTGCAGGGCGGCCTCAAACGTCTGTACTGCCAAGCCTTCACAGAGATTTTGCTGTTCCGAACCTCCAGACATCGAAAGGTAAGCGATCGCAATATTATTAGACAAAATAGCGTATTCTTGAGGATAATCCTGACTAGTAAACACCCGCATCGCTTCATGGTAAGCTGCGATACTGTCTGTTATCTTGGCCAAACTAAAAGGCACTAAAGACTGTAACACCAGCCCCAAATTCATCTGTGCTTCTGCCACTTCTGCCGGTACAGCTAATTGCTGTAAAACAGGCAACGCCTCCTCATAACCTGCCTTCGCCTGTACCAATAATTCTGCCCCCACATCGGGAATCGACCTTAACGCCCCTGCCATCCCCGCTTGAGAACGGGCTTTCCAAAGAGGATAATCTGCATCACAAATTTTATTAGCCTGTTGATATAACTCAACCGCATTCCATAAATCCTGGGCAGTTTTGGGTTTTTTCTGTAAACCTTGTGCCAATTCAATCAGCATCTGAATTTTTTCTTGTGTCGTTGCTGATTCCGATGCAATGGCTGCAAGTGCAGCTTTAACTGTTGAATCTGTAATGCTGGGTATCATCTAAGGTTAATTATGTTCAATGAAAGAGGAAAAGGTCGATACACTTAGATGCAAACAACTATATTATTGCCAAATTTTGACTGTTTATTGCCCTGAATACTGTGAGAATAGCTACTATTTTTTGGCAGTAATTGGAATTGCCAGTATTTTAACTCCCTGGTTTTCAAAATAATGAGGCAATTTTAACCAAAATTTTGACTATTTCCAGAAATATAGGGGACAGGTGACAGGGGATAGGGGACAGGTGACAGGTGACAGGTGACAGGTAATAGGAAATAGGCTTTGACGTGTTTGTGCTACTGCTTAACCACAATGGGGGCTTTGAACAAAATCAGCTTGGGGGAGAGAATAGGGTATTGGCAACTCTTTTTCATATCTAATACCCCTTCAAAATACAACACAAATGTCTCTGATAAAACCTCCGCGCCCTACCCTGCGGGAACGCCTAACAGCAAATGCGTTTAAAATTAAGCCCTAGATGTCGGCTTCAAAAATAGCCATGCCACAAAAAATGTAGCGGCTGTAAATAGTTGCGTCAAATCCAATGCAGATAGATAGCCATCAGCAAAGGATGCAATACTGCGGTCAGTTATGCCAAACACCCAAGAGGAAAGGCCGAACAGCCAAATGCCATTCTTGAGATTACCTACGAATTCCTGAGAATCTGACTTTGGCTGGTCTTTCATACTCCTGTACTCCTTTGCTAGAAAATTCACCGATTTTTGAAAAATGCTTGCTATCTTGAATTTTTTGAACTCCCAACCCTGGATTTATACTTATACTTAATATTAATAAATATTTCATGGACTTGACAGCACTGCCAAAAGATACATATGTAAATCTTGACATTCTTCCTTTGGTTCTGTTTACTTCGCACTGTCAAAATCCAGACAAAATCAGGCTGGAGATACTCCACACTGACAAGACAAATTCAGTTAAATAAAAAGATGGTAAAAATAACAGATAAATCAATGGCTGCAACCCAGTTAAATAATTTGCCTAACACAGCAAAGTTAGAAAACAAGACTACGCCAGAATTAGGACTGGTTTGTATTACTGCGGATAAAAAAGTTCGCTTTCGGACAATGACACGCACACGCTACCTAAAACTATCCTTGAGTCAGCGTGAAACTGCGTTGAAAGAAATCTATCAACATAACTTGCAACGGTTGCATGATGCCCTTTCCTTTTGTGAAGAGAACAAGATTCGCCTATATCGAATGACTTCAGCCTTGTTTCCCCTCAATGATATGGAAGACGAAATTGGGGCAAATATTTTAGAAGCAATGAGTGCTGATTTAGAAAAAATCGGTCAAAAAGCCCAATCCTTGCACATCAGAATGGTACTACACCCAGATCAATATGTAGTGCTGAGTTCTGAGTCTCCCGAAATAGTCCAAAACAGCATCAAAATCTTAGCGAGACACGCCCAAACCCTAGATTTATTAGGCTTACCTCGTTCACCTTGGTCATTGATGAATATTCATGGTGGCAAATCCCAACGTAGCGAACAACTAATCAAAGTCATCTCCGAATTACCAGCCAACATCAAAAACCGTTTAACACTAGAAAACGACGAATACGCCTACAGTGCCGAAGAAATTTTAGCAGTATGCCAACAAGCTAAAATCCCGATGGTATTGGATGCCCATCATCATATTTGCCATGAAAAACTAGACAGTTACAATCATCCCAGCGTAGATGCCATGTTTTACGCAGCCAGAGAAACCTGGACACAACCAGACTGGCAACTAGTACACATTTCCAACGGTGAACAAGCATTCAACGATAGAAAACACAGCGATTTAATCACCGCCATGCCCAACATATACCACCAAGCCCCCTGGATAGAAATCGAAGCCAAAAAAAAAGAAGTCGCAATTTCACATCTGCGCTCATGGTGGCTTATGGGACAATAGGCTCAACCTCAAACACTCTCTGCGCCTCTGCGCCTCTGCGTGAGAAAATCATAAGACTATGGCGATCGCAATCGATTTTGGTACAAGTAACACAGTCATTGCTCGTTGGAATCCCGTCACCCAACAGCCCGAAACCCTTACCCTCTCAGGCTTATCCATCCAACAAAGCCTCAACCCCCCATTAATTCCCAGCCTAGTGTACGTTGAAGATGCCAACCAAGGTAAAATCATTGTAGGGCAACAAGTACGCGATCGCGGTCTTGACCTCAAAAGCGACACCCGATTTTTCCGCAGCTTCAAACGGGGTATTGGCTCAGATATTCAAGGCTTCCTCCCAGAACTAGACGGACAAACCATCACCTTTGAACAAGTAGGACAATGGTTTCTCACCCAAGTCATTCAACAACTCGCACCCCAAGAAGGCGGCTTAGATTCCCTAGTCTTAACCGTCCCCGTAGATAGTTTTGAAGCCTATCGCTATTGGCTAGGTAAAGTTTGCCAAGCCCTCCCCGTTGAACAAGTGCGGATGCTAGACGAACCCACAGCCGCCGCTTTAGGCTATGGTTTAGCCGAGGAAGAAAATCTCTTAGTCATTGATTTCGGTGGCGGGACATTAGATTTATCCCTCGTCCAGTTAAATAAAAGTAGCCAAGCCAACACCAAACCTGTAGGCTTTCTCCTCAAATGGGGTAATAAATCCCTAGCGGAAGACTCCAAACAAAAAGTCAAAACCGCCCGTGTTTTAGCCAAAGCTGGGCAGAATTTAGGCGGTACAGATATTGATAATTGGTTAGTAGATTATTTTGCCAAAACCCAAGGATTAGCCGTCAGTCCCCTCACCATGCGACTAGCTGAAAAAGTCAAAATTCAGCTATCCAGCCAAAACCAAGCCAGCGAGGTTTATTTTGATGATGAAACCTTTGAAAGCTACGAACTGGAATTAAACCGCGACACCCTCGAAAATATCCTCAAAGAACACGCCTTTTTTGAGCAATTAGATGAGTCAATGGCCAATCTATTGCAGCAAGCACGCCGCCAAGGAATTGAACTCTCGGACATTAACGCCGTGTTGTTAGTGGGTGGGACTGTGCAATTACCAGCAGTGCAGACATGGGTGAAGCAGTATTTTGCACCCGAAAAGATTCGTTCCGAACGTCCCTTTGAAGCGATCGCCCAAGGCGCATTACAACTATCCCAAGGCGTAGAAATCAAAGATTTTCTCTACCATAGTTATGGTGTACGCTATTGGGATCGTCGTAACCAACGCCATAGTTGGCATCCCATTATTAAAGCTGGACAAGGCTACCCCATGAGTCAGCCTGTAGAGTTATTCTTGGGTGCTTCCCTAGAGAATCAACCCAGCATAGAGTTGATTATTGGCGAACTCGGCGCGGAAACAGGGGGTACAGAAGTGTATTTTGATGGCGATCGCTTAATTACTCGCCGCCTGGATAGTGGTGTCACCAGCGTCAAACCCTTGAATGAGCAAGCAAAAACCATTGCTCAACTCACACCGCCTGCTTTTCCAGGGAGCGATCGCATTAAGATTATGTTTCAAGTTGATCAGCAAAGGTTTTTAAGAATCACCGTTGAAGACTTATTAACCAATGACACGCTATTAGAAAATCAACTTGTAGCTCAGTTGAGTTAAGTAGTTACTCATTGGTAGTTTGAGACTGGTGCTTTCGATTCATGTATTCACCATAGAGCTTGGTTAAGGGAGTCGCACTTAAGCCTTGAGCAAGAATAGAAGCACAAATCATCAGGCTGCAAACTAACCAAACCTCCTCTACTCTAACTTGCTGTACTGAATAACCAGCGTAAAAAATAGCAGCCACACCAATCGGGCCAAACCAGCCAACAAACAGAGCTTCTTGAAGATTATGAATAGGACGAATGTAGTGATGGAGTAACAAAATTGCGGGTATTCTTCGTAAAAACAATATGGCTACTACCAATAAAATTAAATTCCACCATCCCAATGCTAACCATTCCCGCCAAGGAATAGTTAAGCCCAACAAAATAAAAATCGGTAAAGTAAAAAAGCGGTTAATTGCTTCTTGAATGTTGTCTTCCTCTGCTCTCTCTTTACCACTAACAACATAACTAAAAGCCAAACCAGACACAAATACAGCCAGAATCCCATCTGAGCCAAGTAACTTAGCAGCACCTAATACTGTCACACTCAGAGCAATTGTGTAACTCAAAAAAGATTGCTGCTCAATTGTTCCTTTACGTTCAGCCAATTCTAAGAGATAACCTGCTATGTAACCAAACACTATGCCAAACAGAACAGCTATACCAACTTCCCATAAAACGACATGAATCAACCAGTGAGATAGCACATCACCGGAAGAAGGCTTTAGCATCAGGATACACAACAATACAAAAGGATAAGCCAAGCCATCATTAGCACCTGACTCAGCCGAAATGATGTGTCGCAAACGTCTTGGAAGGTTATCTTCAGCTACAACACCTGTAACAATAGAAGTTGAGACAATGGGGTCAGTTGGTGTAATTGTTGCCCCTACTAACATTGCCTCCCAAAAAGGTATTTTTAAAATCCAATAGACGATTAAACCACTGATTACCCACATCATGGGCATGACCAATCCTAAAAGGATTGCCAAAGGTTGCCAATTACGGAAAACATAATTTTTAGGTAGTCGCAGGGCTACCCCCATCAAGCCAATCGCTAATGTAAAACGGGCAGTTTGCTCTAATAGTTGTTCCTGTGGTATTCCCCAAGCACTGGGATTCACTAATCCCAAACCGATAGGCCCCAGCAATAACCCCAATAGGAGAGCTGTTAAAGGGTCGCTAGTCCACCAATTTCGGCGGAAATAGTCAGATAACAGTCCCAGAAATAGAACGATCGCACCAATGGCTGTAACTACAATATTAAGTTCATCCAATTTCAGTCACCAAATGCTGATGGATTAGGGTTTTTTACTACTAGAGAATATTTTTAAGCGATCGCCATTCTGAATTACATCCATCTTGAGGAGAAAACTTGGAAAATGCAAATATGGCAATAGATATAACCTAATATTTAAATCCATTGCATAGGGTCTAGTTGGTAGTATTTTTTCAGTAGCTCATAAAGTGCTGGATGTAGTTGCAATAATTGCTGTGGCTTTTCAAAGAAAGTCTCAGTTGACACCGCAAAAAACTCTGCGGGATTTGTTGCACCATAACTATCAATGACAGTCTCAACACCTTGCTGCACATCATGACAAAGTTGTTGATATTCTGCCGTCATTACCCTAGACCAAATCCCATAATCTAACTGACCTGACAAAATAGGCACACCTTCAGCTTTACCATCTTCTTGATCTAACTGATGAGCAAATTCATGCAGCACAACATTATGTCCATCTCTCCAGTTGTGAATATCTCCTTGTACCTGCTGCCAAGATAATATCAATTGGTCTTTAGTCCATGATTCACCTAATCTGGCATCACGTCTTTCTTCAACAATATAATTATCAATAGCAACAGTTTGATTAACAAAATATGTACCAGGATAAATCAAAATTGAACGCAATTTAGGAAAGTATTCACCGCGCTCATTCAGTAGTAGTAAACAGGCAACAGCAGCAATAGTTAATTTCATCTCTTCCGTTACCTGTAATCCTCCACAACCAATGAATTCTTTTTCTGCTAAGAAAACTTGCATATGTCCCTGAAGTCGTCGCCGTTCTGCCGGAGAGAGGCGTAGATAAATAGGTAAATTATTTTCAGCGATCGCATTCCACAAAGCAGGAAACATCCGCTTTTGCATACGGCTTCTGCGTTTTTTCCTCAAAACGGGACTGAGAAAAATGACAGTAATAATCAACCCAATAATTAGAAAAATAATAATTGCTTTAAACATTGCTTGTTAGTGCTGATTACTATCTATCTATAAAAATCAGATGTTTTGGAATACACATAAGAACTACATCTAGGTCTTGGTGGGCAAAGCCCACCAAAAATTACTGTAATTACGAATTACGAATTACGAATTACAAATTAAATATCTCCCCCCACTACCACATCTCGAATTCGTAAACTAGGGCCACCACAACCTACAGGTAAACCATTTTGCCCACCTTTGCCACAACCGCCGGATTCATCCCAGTAGAAATCATCGCCAATAGCTTCAATATCTGCCAAAGTTTGAAAAACATTACCCGAAAGCGTCACATCTTTGACTGGTTCAGCAATCTCACCATTTCTAATCATCCATGCCTCCCCCGCGCTAAAGGTGAACATTTCCCCATTCGTCATTCCACCCAGCCAATTGCGGGCGTATACTCCTTCTTTAATACCCGTAAATAAATCTGCAACTGGCGTTTTACCCCGTTCAATCCAAGTATTAGTCATGCGGACAATCGGGTTATAGTGATAATTGAGACAGCGAGCATTACCTGTTGGGCTTTCCTCTAACTTGCCTGCGGTTTCACGGGAATGTAAACGACCAACTAAAATACCATCTTTAATCAGTTGAGTAGTAGTGGCTGGTGTCCCTTCATCATCATAAAAATAGCTACCGCGATGACCTTCTGGGGCTGCACCATCAAAAATTTGTAGTTCTTCCGGGCCAAATTGCCGTCCGATGGTCATGACTTCCAGTAAATCGGGGTTTTCGTAAGCCATATCAGCTTCCGAAAGATGCCCAAAAGCTTCGTGAACAAATAAGCCCGTCAGAATAGGGTCAATCACTACAGTGTAGGTATTTCCCTTGACTGTCGGTAAAGATAAGGCAGCAACAGCCCTTTGTGACGCACTTTTTACCTGTTCATCCAGATTCATTAAATCTTCGTAAGCTTTGCGAGAACCTGTAGTTTCCCTCCCAGTTTGGACAGTTTCGCCATTTCTGGCGGTGGCTGCAAAGCGCATTTCCATGTCTACCCAAGATTGATTGATGAGAGTCCCTTCTGAGGTAGCAAGGATAATTCTTTGGGAACTATCGCTATAACGAACCGAGGTAGTAGTGATGCGATAATCTTCAGCCTTTAATAGTTCAGTATAGCGATCGCACAATGCCTTTTTCTGCGAGAGGGTTACTTGACGCGGATCTTTCCCTGTCAATGGAAGAGTGCATACTGCTTGCACCGGGTCAATAGAAGCAAGTAAAGTTTCTTCATCACCTACCATCCGTGCAGCAGCCACTGCTTCCTCAATGCGTTCCTTAATGGTAGAAAGCTGATTAAAACTGCTTAACCCCCAGCCACCTTTATAACAAGCGCGGATATGTCCACCACTAGAGATTCCTTCACTAAGGGTTTCCACCTTGTCGCCACGTAACAAGATATCTGTCCCTTCTGATTCTTCTAAGCGAATCATCAAATAATCTACACGGGATGAGTAGCGGGCGATGAGGTCAGAAAGTAAATTTTGTGCGTCAGCAAGTGTAGTCAACATTTCTCGGTAGTCACCAGACAAACTGCATTTATTCTGCAATTATTTGGGTGATATTTGCTATTTATACCTAATTGCATTCAAAAATTTTAGTTTTGGCAGTGTAGGTTTTTAATAAAGTAATCAGTGATGACTGTAAAACTAACGGACGAATCATAGTTTCATCAACCCTTACACCCCTACACTGATAAAGAATACAACAGAGTAAAAATACTAACTATGATTGCAACTTGGTATCAATAATACAGTCTGCCTTTAACAGCGTGAAATTTCCCGTCTCTAAAACAGAACAATACTTTGTTAATGTTGCTAACGCTGGAGTAGTGTTCTTAGACAAATTGCTAACAGCCTCAGTAAAGACTGGCTGAAAACTTTTCAACCAAGTTTTACTCGTAAGATACTCAACTTTAAAGGATGTACTTTCTACCAGCCAGAAATCGACTCCATATTTTTGAATTAGTTGTTTTGCTGGTGTTAAATCCTGGCTATATTGGGCATGAATCAAATCAATAGTGCGTTGGCGAATCTGAGAGTAGTAACCTAAATGGAAAGGCAAAGCATATTCTCTACCCACCAAAATAGGTCTTTGAGCAAAAGTTGGAATGTTATCAGCCTCGTCTGCAAGAGTAGCAACTAGACTATTTTTGGGTTGCTGTTGTAAAAATTTATATAATACTGATGCTGTAGATTGCCTATAATCGCTAGTGGGAAAGCGTCCCGAAAAGTTAGGGTACAGCAACAGAACAATTGCTAAAGTCACGGCTAATGCCGGTTGCCAAAGTTGGCGTTTTTTCCGATAAGTCTGGAATAACCAATCTAAGATTACAGTTAAGGTAATACCTGCAGCAATAGCCATCACTATTCGCAAAGTATGCACTGTGTAGCGAGTAGGAAAAAACAACTTGAGCAGGAAAGTATGGGCAGCAAAAAACAATATCAACGATACGATAATAATCTGTAGCAATATTTTGACTTCAGTATTGACAATTCTGACGAGAGGAAACTTGTCAAGTTTTCGTTGCACCATTGGAAAGAACAACCCCATCCAAATCAGAGGAGGCATTAATGGGGGCAAGATTCCACTATGTTGTCCAATCAACCAAAATTTCGCAGAATTATAGTCAAAAAAAGGATGTCGTCCTTCTGTCCACAGTTCTGGCATCATCCAAGCTTGAGTAGCAGTGACGACGGGGCTAAACTCAGATGAAGCTAAAATATAGGGTGACATTACTAGAAATGCTAATACCGCAATAGCAACTAGCAAAAAATAATTATGTCGTAACCGAATAAATAAAATACCTAGACAAATAAATAATAGGGGAGGATAAAATAATCCAGACAGCATAATAATCAGGCAAATAATTAACCAAGAACTCCTAATTAGATAATAGAAAAATGCCAAAAGCAACGGATAGACAAAAGACCTAGGTGTGGCAGAAACTAAGTCAGATTGAAACCAGAGACTTTGGTTGAGCAACAAGGTAGTAATAAATGCAGCCCCTGGTACTGGAAAAATTTTTAGAGATAAATAAAAACAATAGATAGTAACAATCAAGCCCAAAAAGATGGGTAGAATTTTACTTAGCAAAAGAGGATTGATGCCTAAATTAGCCATCACTTTATATAAAGTGGCATATCCTAATGGTGTAATCGATTGAAAATAATCTGCGATCAAATCATTGTGAAATAATTCTGGATCTACAAACTGTTGCATCCAAAATACATATTCTCGTGCATCATCTTGAGCAACATACTCAGTTTTGAAGGCTCTTTGTAGTCCCAAAATGCCATAGAATAAGGAAAATCCTAAACTCAGAGTTAAAGGCAATAAAATCAATCTCCAATGGCATTTATCACCAGAAGTAGAAGCAGGATTAATTGGTGTGGTGAAAAACTTATGCAGATACATGAAAAACATTATTAATCATATAATTAAATGTTTGTAGTAAGGACTTTAGTCCTTTCTTCCGGTAAGCAAGCATCATGTACAGGAAATAGCTATTCGCGCAGCGTTCCCGTAGGGTAGCCCTGACTAAGAAATCAATTACAGAAAGTTGTTGCTTATTCAAAAACATACTTTTCCGCTACCTTCCAATAGCGGGAGAATCGCTTGAGATCAATATGCCCATCGTAATCAAAGAATGGTTCAACTTCAAACACCTCTAGGTTTAAAGAACGCTCAATTTCATCGCAGATATCATTAAACCGAGGACTAGGGCTATCGGTTGTCGCTACCAATTCAGCATTATGTTCTTGAGCAAAAGCTAAAATTTCTTGCGCCACATTACCGCGACGAATTTCTACGGGTAACTCTAACAAGCATTCATAAATAAAAGTCAGCCGTTTGAGGCTGAGTTGCCATTCTTCTATTAAAGCACCATCCCAAACCCAAATAGCCGGCGCATCCGGGTATGCTTGTAAAGCTGGGTTATGAGGACTTAAACAATCACCGTGTATCCAAATAATTTTAGTCATTAGTTATTATTTTTCTGTCACCTGTCACCTGTCACCTGTCACCTAATTCCCTACCTCCTCCCCTTTTGCCAACTTTGACTATTGGGTTTTTTGGTAAATTCTCCTTTGGGAAAAAGTCGCTGTTCTAATTCTTCGTAGCTACCTTCAAAATCACAATAACCGTAAAGGGGACATTTTTGACAATACACCCCTTTGGTGTAGCGTTCTAAGTTTTCACGGTTGAAAAAATAAGGTTTATGACTGAAGGTGCTAGCTACCCACTGCCAAGACATATTATTACTAGCAGGATCACCGTCTAATAGGTGTTCTAGAAACCATTTTGCACCTGCTTGCCAACGAATGCGCCGCCAATGGACAACATAAGCTGCTAACCACATCCGCATATGATTATGTAGGTAGCCAGTCTCGCGTAATTCTTGGCTGAAGTTGTCTATGCAAACTAAGCCTGTAGTACCTTCTTTGATGTTTTGGGGTAACTCTGCTGCGTATTCGGCTATGGTGTAGCCGTTTTTGTATTCTTCTTGGTCTTGGCAAATGTTATTTCCTAGCTTGGCATATAATCTTTGCCAGTAGTCTCGCCAACCTAATTCGTTAATTAGTTTTGTCGCATCATCACGGTGTTGGACGTTATTAAGTACATAATCACGAATTTCTCGCAAGCTTAAAACGCCATAACGAATGTAGGGCGAAAGTTTGGTTACATCGCCTGTTAAAAAATTACGTGTTTTGGCGTAGGATGCTGGATTGATTTTGTGTAAAGCTGTTTCGGCTGCTTTCCTTCCTCCCAGTGTGTTGCTAACATGATCATCACGTTCTGCGGCTTGGGGGAATTGTTCCCGTAGATAGGCTATTAATTCATCTCGACTAGCAAATTCACGCTGCATAAGTTACTCATTTACAATGTTAATGCGGCAACGGCTATGTTAATTCCTGACTTAGTTATGTTAATGCCGTGATGGTAATGTTAATTCCTGACTTGGTTATGTTAATGCCGCGACATTGGTGACAAGTTAGGGCTGTAAGTCTTTTGTCAAGAGGCTTTCAGGGAATTGTGGAAAAAAAACTGGTCAGACCCTCGTTGAAGATCGGGAAAAGGAGCGACAATCAACTTAACATTTGGTTTTCGTTTCTGTTTGATAATACCTAAATCTCGATTGTGGGGGTCAACAAAATACTTAATAGACTTGTCCACAAAAGATAAAAAGCTTACTATGAAAGCGTTACACGAACTATAACTGGGATGAAACACTAATTAGGGCTGAACACAAAAATAAGGTTTTGGGGATAAAAATATCAAAATTATTAAAGGTTTTAAGAAACATAGCTTTCTAAATAAGAAAATCTAAAGGCGGATAATTCAAAGATCATGACTTAGTATAAACGAATAATTTAGATGTAATCTAACTAATCCACATACTGCCATTATCACCTGATTATAACGATGTCGAGCTAAACGAAATCTATCACTAGCTACTCGAAAAGTTTTGACTCTACAGATGAGATGTTCAACACCAATTCTTCTTGATGATAATTTCTGATTTTCTTCTTTTTGAATATGATTTTGCATGGCATTGATGCGCCGAATATTATCCACACCAACACGCTGACGGAAAATCTCAGTGATATTCAAGACAAGAATCGTTTTGATGTCATCTTGGCAAATCCGCCATTTGGAGGGAAGGAACGCAAGGAAGTACAGCAGAATTTCCCCATTAAGACAGGGGAAACGGCGTTTCTGTTTTTGCAGCATTTCATCAAAATCCTGAAGATGGGCGGTAGGGCTGCGGTAGTAATCAAAAATACATTCCTGTCAAATTCGGATAATGCTTCACGGGCGTTGCGTCAAGAGCTTTTGAGTAGTTGCAATTTGCACACGATTTTGGATTGTCCCAATGGGACTTTTATCGGAGCGGGGGTGAAAACGGTGGTGCTGTTTTTTGACAAAGGAAAGCCCTTCTCCTTCGGAGACGCTAACGCGAACGACTTGGTTCAGGGAACGCCTTTATTTTCTCAGGGAAAACCTTCAACTCAGGGAATGGCTACTCAGAAAAGTTAACCATTGGAGTTATATTGCGATAGTTCTTACTCAGGCTCGTAAAGGTATAAAACATCCACCCATACCTTTTGCCTCTTAATCCTTTTTTAGTGGGGGAAAGTGAACAACTACAAATATTCTTTTTGCGACATTAAATAAAAAAGATGCTGATTCCAAATTTAGTATATTCTTCACCAGAAAAAAGAAAACAGCTCGATAGTCTCCGACCGATGGTCGGTCATCGCCTGTCTTGTAAACTATTTTTTATCATTCTCCTTTAGGTAGATTAGAGAATATCCATAAGACAGTATATTTGGATGAGTTAACACAAAATGGAGCAAAAATCTTCATGCTTAATAAGTAAACTTCATTACAAAATTTTCAATTCAGATTCAGTTCTATTTCACTTGTTTTGTAGGTTTGCTGTCAGCTATGTCATCCCCTGATTCTCACACTGATTTTCCAGACAATCTTCCTCGTCCATCCTATGAGCCACCCCCCGAAAACTCGCGGGGGCTGCGGCTATTGCTAGCTGGTATCTTACTGTTAGTAGGTGGAACAGCAGTAGTTTGGCGATTACTGACTCCCATTAACCAAGCACCATTAGCTGCCAATGCTAAATCATCAGGGGTACGAGTTAAAATATCACCAGTACAAATAGGCACAATTGAAGACAGTACAGACTTTGTTGCTAGTCTAGAATCCCGGCAATCTGTGAAGCTACAACCGAAAATCCCAGGGCAAGTTACCCAAATATACGTCAGATCAGGAGATGCGATCGCCGCCGGTACAGTTGTGATGCAAATCGACCCCAGACAGCAACAAGCCGCATTTATAGGTAACGATACCGCCGCCGATGCAGCTAAAGCTCAGTTAGAAAATGCTTACGCCACACTCAAATCACTAGAAGCAGAAAGGTTATCGAAGCTAGCAGATTTAAGCCTAAATCGGCAAGATTATCAAAGATATGCCAGTTTAGCAAAAGAAGGGGCAGTATCTCGACAAACTAGGGATCAATCAGCCAACAGACTAGCCATAACTACAGCTAGTCTTAACGCCATAGATTCCAGGATTCAAGCTCAAAAAGCCAACATTGCCCAAGCTCAAAAAAGTTGGCAGCAAGCCCAATCTAATACTGCTCAACAACAACTCCAGTTGCAATACTACAGAATTACTACCCCCTTGACGGGTACTGTGGGCAATATTCCTGTAAAACTGGGTGATTTTGTCAATACATCTACACAACTAGTCACTATCACTCAAAACCAACCATTAGAGGTTAATGTTTCCGTCCCCCTAGAACGCGCCTCCCAACTGCGTAAGGGAATGCCGGTGGAGATTATGAACGCGCAAGGTCAAGTTTTGGGTACAAGTCGGGTATTTTTCATTGCTCCTAATGCTACTAACGATACCCAAACTATCCTGATGAAAGCACTGTACACTAACTCTAATAATCAACTCAGGGCAGACCAATTAATTAGAGCTAGAGTGATTTGGAGTCAGAGAACTGGTGTTTTAATTCCTACTACAGCCATTTCTCGCATCGCTGGTAACACCTTTGTCTATGTAGCGCAAACGGAAACATCACCGCAAGGCATTTCTCAATTAGTCGCCCGTCAAAAACGGGTGCAACTAGGTGATATTAGACGCAATCATTACCAAGTTCTATCAGGATTGCAGCCACAAGACAAAATCATTGTCTCAGGGTTGCTTAATCTCCAAGACGGTGTGCCGATTGTTCCTGATTCTCTGTAGTATTGGGGATTGGGGAAAAATTAATTCAAAATTCGAAATTCAAAATTGAATTGCCCAAATACCCAATCCCCAATCCCCAATCCCTAATTCCCATTCCCCAATGTTCGTCAACTTCTTTATTAAACGACCTGTATTTACCAGTGTCTGCGCTATTATTATTTTTTTTGTGGGTGCAATTAGTATCCTAACGCTACCAACAGATAGATATCCAGAAATTAGCCCTACACAAATTATTGTTAATGCTAACTACCGTGGTGCTAGTGCGGAAGTTGTAGAAAAAACAGTTACGAATGTCTTAGAGAGCCAAATAAATGGTGTACAAGGCATGAAGTACATGACTTCTAGCAGTAGTAATGATGGCGGTAGTATGATTACTGTCACCTTTGATGGATCACGGGATAAGGACATTGCGGCTGTTGATGTGCAGAATCGCGTCTCTCTGGCTCAGTCACAGTTACCGGAAGCGGTGCAGCGTACTGGTGTGACTGTCAGCAAGCACTCTAATAATATTTTGCTGGCAATTGGACTATATAGCGATCGCCAAGAATATGACAATCTATTTTTAAGCAACTACGCCGACTTATATATAGTAGATGCCCTGAAAAGAATTAATGGTGTCAGTGAGGCGCGGATTTTTGGTGAACGCCGTTATGCAATGAGGTTGTGGCTTGACCCCAATCGCTTGGCTAGTCGTAAATTGACCGCCCAAGATGTAATTGATGCACTGGATGAACAAAATATCCAGGTGGGTGTAGGGCAAATCGGACAGCCACCAATCCCAGCCGATCAGATGTATCAAATTGACCTGACGGCAGCTAGTAGATTAACGGAAGTTTCAGAATTTGAGAATATCATTCTGAAAACAGGTGCAGATGGCTCACTGATTACATTTAGGGATATCGGACGGGCAGAATTGGGAGCAGAAAACTATAACTCCTTTCTGCGCTTTCGGGGTAAGGAATGTATAGGGATTGGCATATTTCCGCTTCCTGGAAGTAATACTTTGGAAGTGGCTGAGGCGGTTAAAGTTGAAATTGCACGCTTGGCTAAAAGCTTTCCCCCAGGGATGGAATATCAAGTGGCATTTGATACGACTGACTTTGTGAAAGAGTCTTTAGGGGAAGTGGTGACAACACTATTAAAAGCGATCGCACTGGTTGTCTTGGTAATTTTTATTTTCCTCCAAGACTGGCGGACTACCCTCATTCCTGTCATTACCATCCCCGTATCATTGATTGGCACTTTCGCTTTTATTAAAGTTTTTGGCTTTTCCATCAATACTTTGACGCTATTTGGTCTGACCTCAGCTACAGGGATGGTAGTTGATGATGCCATTATCGTAGTCGAAAATATCTCCCGCTTAATTCAAGACCGGGGAATGTCACCGCGTCAAGCTGCTGCCGCAACTATACAGGAGTTATTTGGATCTGTAATTACTAGATCATTAATTTTAATGGCAGTATTTGTACCAGTGGCATTCTTCCCCGGTTCGACTGGTCTGATTTATCGTCAGTTCGCTTTAACGATCGCCTTTTCTATCACCATTTCTACCTTTTTAGCTGTCACCCTCACACCGACTTTAGCGGCTGTATTACTACGAACTAAACCCAAACCACGGGGGATATTTGGCTGGTTTTTTGGACGAATTAACTGGTTTTTCGATTATATACAAAGACAATATGCGCGATCGCTGCATTTCTTCAACCGGATGAGAGCGATCGTTATTGGTCTATTTATCGCCGCCTTAGCATTAACAGGCTGGCTGTATCTCACCGTCCCAACAGCATTTATCCCTGATGAAGACCAAGGTTATTTCATCACCATTATTCAAGCACCGGAGGGGGTTTCCATCAACTACACCAGCAAAGTCATGGCGCAGGTTGAAGCCGAAATCCTGAAACTACCAGAAATTACTGGTACTTTTGCCGTCGGTGGTTTTAGTTTTAGTGGGAACACAGCTAATAGTGGCGTGATTTTTAGTACCCTCAAACCGTGGAGCGAACGTCAGCAACCAGGACAATCAGCAGACGCGATAATTAACAAGTTGCAGGGAGTATTTTCTAATATCTCCGAAGCGCGAATTTTCCCTGTTAATCCTCCATCAATTGACGGCTTAGGCAGTTTTAGCGGCTTCCAATTTCAACTGCAAGATAAATCAGGGACTACTAGCTTAAACTCCATGTTAGAAGTCATGGGACAGATCATTACAGAAGGTAATCAGAACCGAGGATTACAAGGTGTGTTTAGTACCTTTAATGCCAATACACCGCAGATGTTAATTGCAGTAGACCGCAATAAAGCTAAGGTCTTGCAAGTGCCGATAGATAATATCTTTAAAACCTTACAAAGTTACTTAGGTTCGCAATACGTCAACGACTTTAATTTTCTCTCGCGGACTTATCGGGTATATGTGCAAGCCGATGCTAAGTTCCGTTCTGAGCCTGGGGATATCGGTAAATTATATGTGCGTTCCCAGACTGACCAAATGATTCCCCTGAGTAACTTAGTCAAGTTAACCCCCACCACCGGGGCGCAAACCATCAATCACTATAACCTGTTCCGGTCGATAGAAATCAACGGTGGGGCTGCTCCTGGCTACAGTTCAGGTCAAGCGATCGCCGCAATGGAACGCCTAGCCCGACGAGTATTACCAGCCAGTATGGGTTACGAATGGTCAGGGATTACCACTGAAGAACAAACATTTAGTAGTCAAGCACCTTTAATTTTTGGTTTAGGCTTGGTGTTTGTGTTTTTGGTATTAGCTGCAAAGTACGAAAATTCTGTAGACCCCTTGATTATTATGTTGTCCATCCCCTTAGCTATTTTGGGAGCGTTAATAGCCCAATCGCTAAGGGGATTGAGTAACGATGTATTTTGTCAGGTGGGGTTAGTAATGTTGATTGGCTTGGCTAGTAAAAACGCAATTTTGATTGTGGAATTTGCTAATCAATTACGTGCTGAAGGTCTGAGTATCACCAAAGCCGCCATCCAAGCAGCGCAAGAACGCTTACGGCCGATTCTCATGACGGCTTTATCTACACTATTGGGGGTTTTTCCGCTTTTAATTGGTGTCGGTGCAGGTGCGGCTAGTCGTCAATCTTTAGGGACAGCAGTATTTGGCGGAATGTTGGTGGCTACTTTCTTCAGTTTGTTCCTCGTGCCGATTTTGTACATCGTGATTGGTAAAATGCGCGATCGCATCAAACCGAGCGGTAAGCCTCCCTTCACAGATTCCAGTCAAGAAGACAAAACTCCTTCTGTTACCCACCGTTAAATTTAACCTTGGCGTAGTAACTTAATAGTGAATAATTTTTGGATTACCAAAACATGACAAGATTAGTATCATGACAGATTTAGCCCGAAAAATGGCAATTATCACAGGTGCATCACAGGGTATTGGACGAGCGATCGCCCTGACATTAGCTCAAAAAGGTGCATCTGTAGTTGTTAATTATGCAGGAAGGGCAGATAAAGCCCAGGAGGTTGTAACTTTTCTTGCGAGTGATGCAGCACGATGGATCACTGGGCAAAACATTCGCGTGAATGGTGGGATTGTCTGAACCAAACAATAGCCTTTATTCATGCCCTCTCAACTTTAGAACAAGAACATTCCTGTTTGGAACGAGAACATTCCTGTTTAGAGCGAGAACATCCTTGTTTAGAGCAAGAACATTCCTGTTTAGAGCAAGAACATTCCTGTTTAGAACGAGAATATTCCTGTTTAGAACGAGAATATTCCTGTTTAGAACAAGAACATTCCTGTTTAGAACAAGAACATTCCTGTTTAGA
>NZ_CAWUDL010000043.1:0-58196 GCF_963920945.1 Anabaena sp. CCY 9402-a | reverse complement strand
TGGCGAATTCCACCTTGATTATCGCTCCTTAATATTTAGATGCGTTCGCCCTGAGCATTACCCTGTTTCAATCCCTGATAGGGAGTTAATGAAATTGCAATGTCCTGCACTCAATTACGTTGCAGTCTTTCTTACGTTTCAATCCCTGATAGGGAGTTAATGAAATTGCAATTTCTGAGTCACAGGCTTACCCATACCTTGCAACTCGTTTCAATCCCTGATAGGGAGTTAATGAAATTGCAATGTGTTCATGAGAGTATCAAACTCAGCCATGTTTTTGTTTCAATCCCTGATAGGGAGTTAATGAAATTGCAATTCGTTCACTTTTTTACTACTGCACAGATATACCACAAGTAGGTTTCAATCCCTGATAGGGAGTTAATGAAATTGCAATGGCAATCGCCACTAAGAAAAACTTAAAGAAGCGTTTCAATCCCTGATAGGGAGTTAATGAAATTGCAATGACCAATTAGACCAGGAAACAGTACCTAAAAACTGGTTTCAATCCCTGATAGGGAGTTAATGAAATTGCAATAAGCAATAGTAGAAATACACTGCTTTGAAAGAAACCGGTTTCAATCCCTGATAGGGAGTTAATGAAATTGCAATTTGCACTCTTTGAATGCTTGTGTTACAATAGTATTCAGTTTCAATCCCTGATAGGGAGTTAATGAAATTGCAATGGTGAAGGCGGTTCGGTTTCTCAAAGTGAATCAACCTTTGTTTCAATCCCTGATAGGGAGTTAATGAAATTGCAATTGCGGAAGGCTGAAAGGCAAGCTATATGAAGTTTTCAAGGTACGGAATCGCGGATAGTGGAATGATAACACAAGCGATCGCCAAACAGCAAGATAAAAATGGCTGAAAGTCAGTCTATATAAGGAGCGCGGGTATTTTAGCATGAGTTAATCGTTGAAAGTCTTATACAGAGAGAGTTGCAACCATTTTTGTAGAAACTGCTTTTTCAACACCTACCCATCCGCGCATTCGGCAAAGAAAATGGTGTCATCGCGGACTGGTTCGCCGCCGATACGTTCAACCTTACCAAAGCAGCAAGCACATAAGAAATAAAAACGGATGCTGTCGGTATCGCTTTTAATCAACTTATTGAGGCGCGATCGCAGTTTAGCATACTGTGTATCATTTAGCTGACATTCAAATATACTATACTGCACCCACTGCCCGTAAGACTTGAGGATCTTGTGGATTTTGGTACGCCGCTTGTCTTCTGAAATATCGTAAGAAATAACAACATTCATCTCTACTGTCTACCTTTTAAGTAATGAGTGCTGAGTAAAAATACCAGTCTCCATTCCCCTTATACTTAATGCCGTGTGCAATTTTCTCTCAAACCTAACCCCCAACCCCTTCCCTACCAGGGAAGGGGAGTAAAAATTAAAGCCTCTCTCCTTTTAGGGGAGAGGTTTGGAGAGGGGTATGAAGAATAAGTTGCACATCGCGTTACTTACTTCAAAACCAAAGGAGGGTACTTTTCCGTTTCACCCATGAGATATTTAGACATTAATCGAGCTTGCAATTCAAAGGCTTCTTGGTAAGTACATTTGCGTCCTAACACTGGATGTTTAAATTCCGAAAGCTTCTTCTGTTGATATAACTTCAAAAATGTTTTTCGCGCTTCAGGAATCAGGGAAACTGCACCACTCAAAGGTTCTGTGACAAAATCCGTAGGTGTCAACAAGCGTTTATTTAATGCAGATAACACCACCGCATCAACGACTATAGGACGAAATTCTTCCATTAAATCTAGTGCTAGAGATGGTCTACCATAACGTTCACAATGCAAATAACCTAAATAGGGGTCAAAACCAACAATATTAACTGCACCTTGGACATCATGACGCAGCAAAGCATAGCCAAAGCTGAGTAAGGAATTCACGGGGTCTTTAGGTGGACGGCGGTTACGGTGAGTAAATTCAAATTCCATGACGCGAATAATTTCATTAAAGCAACCAAAATAAGCCGCACTACCAGCACCTTCCAAGCCTCGCAGGGAATCTATATTATGTGTTGTGTCAATTGGTGCGATCGCCTGCTCAATGCGAGTAATATTCTTGGATAAATCTAAATCTGTAGTTTCTCGCTGGCGACGCAGCAATAAATGACGGTAATTTTTCAGTTTACCTCTGACAAAACTTTGTACCAAATGAATAGCTTGGGGTGATTCTCCAGCCGCTTGCCATTGCGCCTTGCGAACAAATATATTCTTAGTAACCTCTGGCTGTAATTGTCCCAAATAACGACCTGTATCAGTCAGAAATGTTAATGTAATGTGACGTTCCAGTAATTCTGAAATTACAGCCGGTGAAACAGTCGCACGTCCTAAAACTACAACCCCATCAATTTTTAAAAGTGGGATATCTAAAATTGTCTTTTTATCAAACCTGACGTTAAGACGCTCATCAATTTTACCGATAAAAGCATCATCTTGAGTAATGTAAACTGTTCCCATAGTATGTTTCCTAATTCAGTTGCAAACAACAAATTTTAAGAAAGTCCATTCTCTTTCCTGTCCCCTGTCACCTGTCCCCTATCACCTAGATTTCTTGATAACGCCTAACTTTATCAATTGCTTGTGGTAAACATGAAGCGTAAAGACTGCAACCATCACAACGTTTAGTTTTAATAGGTGTTGGCATCAAACCTGTAAATAGTAATTGCTGCACAGATGCAATAATAGAAATCGCAGTTTGACGTAATTCTTGATTAATTTCTACTAACTGACGTTGGTGTGAATGAGCATAATAAATGTAGCCTGTGTTGATAGTTTTGCCTGTCATTTCTTCTAAACACAAGGCTTGAGCGCAGACTTGCATTTCATCATTATCCCATTCACCTTTACGTCCCCGCTTGTATTCGATGGGATAATATTCACCGTTTTCGGCTTCAATTAAATCTGATTTACCTATTAGTTTATACTTGTCAGATTTCAACCAAATTGCGCGAACTTGCCAAGTATCCTCACGATTTATTTCCCCAACTGTATGAACTCGTTCATGTAAACTTGTCCCTTCAATTGTGTATTGATTATCAATAAATTCTCCAGCACAAAACATCCGCCAGCAGCGATGAGGACAATAGGCATATTGGTTTAAGGCTGCGATGGAAATGTAATCTTCAGGTGACAGGTTACAGGTGACAGGTGACAGATTAGTGATATGTAGATTAGTCATTAGCTCTTTAATATTCGATAACGAAGAGAGGTTAGCATTTTGCTGATTTCTGTAATCAGACATAATGTTGGATTAGCTTGATCTGGAGTTAGATAGTTGAGCCGTACTGCAAGCATCAAAAAAGTTTCTGTTTCCATTAATGAGCCTTTAGATATTGCCAGAAAATGGGCATAATCATTTTTGCTTCCCCCGCGTGCATGACCTTCCGCGATATTTGCAGGAACAGATACTGCTGCACGAGTAATTTGTGACGTAATTCGATAAGTTTCTGTACTTGGAAAAGTGTTAGTTAATTGATATATTTGAACCACCATATCCATTGATTTCTGCCACACAATTAAATCTCGATGTGATTCGATTTTCATAATAGGTTACAGGCGACAGGTTATAGCCATGAGAATGTTCTAGATATCCCAAATTTAGGATTTCTATATAAGTAGTATTCCCAGCTATCTATTACCTCTAACCTATCCCCTTCCTAATATCCCCCCTGTCACCTGTCACCTGTCCCCTGTCACCTTCTTACTACCATTCCCATTCCCATTGTTGTTTTTCGCCCGATTCCTGCATATAAGGCGAAGTCAGCTAAAGCGTTAATTTGTTTAATTGTATTTGGTTCAATTTCTCCTAAAATGCGATAGCTAATTTCACCAATGCACCCTATAAATTTGCTGTCGTAGTTGCGGACTATTTCGGTATTAATATTAAAAGAACTGGGATAAATTGATTCAAATGATATATTGCTGAGTTCAATTCCACTATATTTTTGCCAACGGCTAAGAAGACTGTTAAAGATACATTCTCTAGTGGGTAAAAATGTATCGTATGTCCCTTGGCGGAAGGCTACGGGGGTGGCGAAGAGGAAGTTTAAGGCGCGATCGCTCTCGCTGGCTTGTGCATATAATTGAGCATAGCTGCAAGCATTCGCCCAGGGTTGCATTGATTGGGGTGTGCCTTGAATGCTGGTAATATACAAGTTGGCTGACCCTAAATGCCAAGGGTGTTCAGGGTTGAGATTTAGCCACAGTGGAGTTAGCTTACTAAATAAGGTGTCATCTAGTAGAGAAACACGCCACCAGCAGGGAGTTCCAGCCGGGATGGGTTTTTGATGACTCAATTGCAAGCTGTGGTGATGTGGTTTTGTTCGTTGTTGTATTTGTAGGGGTGAGAGGGTAAAGGCTTTATCCGCCTTGGAATTGTGCAGATATTCCCCCAAGGCTGGATCAACAGAACTAACTAGGGTGAGGAATAGAGCATGGTAGTGTCTACCTGTGAGGAATTGGGGGTAGATGGGAGACTGGGGAAGTAGGTTGAGAATCAGGCTATGAGGCATATAATAATTCAAAATTCAAAATTCAAAAGCCTATTTGCGTTTTTTTGTTGTAGACTGAGCAACCCGCGACTCTACTGTAAAGGGTGGGATTTCCTGGAGTTCTACATCACTTAAACTATACTGTTCGCAAACCAAACTCAGACGATATCCTGGGGTTTTGACAGGGTTGACAGCATGGGTTAAGTCACCTTGAAAGTAGAGTAAAGTATTCATTTGCGGCTTAACTTGTCCAAGTTGGCGTTTGTGTGCTTTGAGTATCAATTCTCCCCCTTCCATGTTGAGAGGTACACGCACATATAGAACACTCACAAGGGTAGGCGGTTCTATGGTTTTGCAGTAGGAACGCAGAGAGCGATCGATATGCGGATCAACGCGAGAGCCTTCCTTGAGTAGTAAAGGATTGAGGTAGAAAGCGTTACAGTTAGGCTGGAGAGCTAAATCTAGGTAAGGTTTGAAGTAGGGGAACTGTTGTTCTACTGTAGAGAGGTGCGATCGCACAAACACCACAGAAAATCCCTTAGTCCCCACAAAGTCGCGGTTGAGGTTGTTGATTGCAAAGTAAGGACAAGCATGGATTTCTCCCCACAAGTGGCTGAGATAATCGCTGGGGAAGGCGTTGGGTTGTTGCTGATAGTGTTTCACAAGCGATCGCACAGTAATTATTAACTACGAAAATGATAAGCCATTCGAGCCGGAATTTTGATGTCTTTCATCTCAGTAAATTGGTAATATTGCCCTCGCATTTGCACATTCTGAATTAAACTAACTGGAGGCATATTCACCACATCGTAGCTAATCACTTGATTAGTAAACATCACATCTAAAGGATTTAAGGGATGTTTGCAGGTGAATAAACCTTCAGCATTTTGAGGTTTAGGTAGTTGCTCAACTGTCAACTCAGCTTTACTCATCCACTTACCCAAGCGAAGCCATTTTGGTAATTTGAGTTCTTTTTGGGAAATCACAAAAAACTCAAATTGACTTTCTGGTGCTATTTCTTTGGCTCTCCCAAAACTAGGGATATTTTTCTGCGTTTTCTCCATCTCCACATGATAGTTGTTGTTAGCATACTTCCATGTATTGAGAATCGCAGAATGTCTTATAGAACGCGCCGGAGTTACATATATTTTCTGATGGTTTAGGGGTGTTAAATGTTCCTCATATTTTGGCACTTGTTCGGGGCAAAAATAGCGATAGGAATGTTCTTCAGCAACGGTAGTAGAGTAGATTTGGCTATCAACTAAACCCAGTGCATAACAGAGAGCGTAATTGTGAATTATTGGCTCTGTTTCGTATAATCTCCCGATTTCACGCGTGGCATAATAAAGGCTGTCATGCAATTCTAATTGACAGCGATAAATAAACACCATTACTCTTTCCCCGCTTTAGCAGCAGTTTTCTTCTTGCTAATATGCTTCTTGGCATAATCCTTAGCTTCTGCATCAGCCTTCTGCAAAATTGCCTGAATACCTTTCTCACTTCCTGTTAAAGTTTTTACTTCATTAATTAGGGATACAAAAGCATCACCAATGAAATCTGTGTGAACAATAAACTCATCAGCCATTAACGCCTCAATAGCATTTTTTGCAGCAGTGATTACATCATCTTCATCTAGTGGATCGGGAGGATTTATAGTATTATTAGATTTCATTTGGTCATATATTGCTTGAGTCCAACGCAGGTTACTAGTAATTTCTCCATCTGCAAATACAACACCAATCAACTCATTTCTGACGCGGCCTGTACGGGTGGTTTGCGCTCCATAATGACGAGTTCGGAGAATGTTATTAAAAACGTAAAGGAAGCTAGCTTCAGTGGGGTCTTTCAAGGTGACAATACTAGGAAAGAAAACTTGCGGTCTAATATGGTCTTGCTGATTAATTCGACTGGTAACTTCACCAGGTTTAGAACCATTTTCACCTTTGGAAGCCATTGTGCCATTTTCATAAGGAGCGTTAAGGGTGAAAGTTTCGTGTGATTCATCAAAAGCTGTAATTGAAAATGCCGTATCTACCACAACTTTTGATTTTTCAGAACCAGAGTCACCAATAGCAAATCCGTAAATGATGCAATCAGGATTATCCATTGCAAAATTCACGTTGTATTCGCATTCTTCAGCAGTCATTAATCCATAATTACGCAGCAATTCCCGACCAACTAAACGCTCTGGAGTAGACTGTTTGCGCTTGAACATTGACAAACGGCTAATTGTGGTTTTGTCTTTAACTCCTGCTCTTACCCGTGCTTTATTCAGTTCTGCATCTGTCTGAAATAGAGGATAAGATTCAGTAATGCGAATAGTTAAGAAATGAACATATTTACCCATTGGTTTGTAAGGAATCTCAGTTTGAAAGAATTTAGATTCAATAGTTTTTAAAATTGCCATGATTATCTCCAAAAAATTATTTCCTAATTGTTTACCTTTCCAGCAAAAATGCTAAGGAAAAATCCCTACTCATTCTCGTTATCTATTTCCGCAGATTTTTCATTTTTACCTGCATTTTCTTTATCATCTTCAAGACGATAAAGAAATTCACAGGTATCTCGAATTAAGTTGAGTTGACGACCTGCCAAACGAGCGCGATCGCCTGCAAATGCGTTATCAAATACCTCCACTACAAAATACTTGGCAAAATCTAAAACAGCTTGCCGTTCTTCTTCTCGTTTGCTCATAATCCAACGTCCTTCAGCAGTAGAAGAATGAACGCGATCCATGAGTTTAAAAACTTCTGCTGCAACAGCCGCAACTAATGTTTCTCCCTGAAACACACTTGACTCAGCTTTGAGTATAGTTTCAGCCGCAATATCAACTGGTTTCAACACAGCATTAGACTTAGGATTATAACGTTTATTAGCTCGGTAAAATCTGCGGTATAAATCTGTTAATTTCTTAGGATGATTGAGACTTGATGCTTCTCCCACAATTAATTGCTCCATATTAGTGTCATATTTCACATAAGGGTCAAAACAAGGATAAAAATGGTAGGCATAAAGCCTAATTTTCTCGATTCGCGCTGTTTCCGAACCCTGGTTACGCACCCAGCGATTGAGATAAGAAAAGACGTACAACGGACTGGTTTCAAAATCTTTAGCCAGTTCTGTAAATCTCCCCCAGTTGGCATCGTAACCAGACTTACCCTGTCGTGCATTCACATCTAAATGAATGGCATAAGCGGCGGTAAGCACATTTAAAGGTGCTGGGTATTGAATACCGTTTTCGTTCCAGCCTTCGAGGATGTAGTCAAGACGGAAGCGATCGCGCCTTACTAAAGCGCGGAAAGCATGAGGCGCACTATCAAGGAAAACGCTTTCCTCAAATTCAGCCCCATCATTAAAAGGTGGAATCGGTGACTCTGAAACCACAGTTTTAACATCTAAAATCATCGGGAAAGCAAACGCTAACCAAGTTGGCATTACCCAAGATTCTGTATCGGTGCTGTCTCTTCCTGGGGGAAGTGCCATGAAGTAAAATGTTAAAGGCTGGTCTTCAGGATAGGAAAGCTTAAAGGTGCGGTCTTTGTCACGTTGGAGGTTTTCATCAATTAAGAAACCATCTACACTTTGGTAGCGATCGCGCCCCAAGTCCGCCTGTAAATCCTTACTGATAAAATGATTGCGAACGCTGGTATCAAAGCGAGTTTGAGCAATACCATTGTATGCTTTCTGCAAAAACTTATTAGTCTCTGGAGTAAAGTAATAAGTAGGATAAAAGTAGAGATAGCGATATTTACCATCTTCAAATCGCTTACCTACAGCTTGAGTTTGATTCATTAATATTTGCCTCAACATCATCTCCACACCTGCAATACTGGAGATATTGCGTTTAGCGTTAGAACCTCCTAACATTTGCTTGTTTGTATAAACTTGAGGTGTAAATAAAACTGCTGATTCCATTTGCTCAGTAACCGTGTAAGCAGAATGAGAAATTGAGCAGATTAATTGTTTCCCTCGCCCTGCTTTTTTCGCAGCATTGTAATTACTTAACTCATCTAAGAATGTTTCAACTTGAGTTTTAACAGATGGCTCTTGATTAGTTCCTGGTAACATCACAACTCGTTTTACCCAAAGTCTTAAATCATCCCAACCATCAGGCAATTCATACTGAGAAATTATCGGAGAAATTAAGGTTGTCAAATAGCCAATGACTTGCTGACAAGGTTGGCGTATATCTTCAATTCCTGGATGATGTTCTAAATATTTAGCCGCCAGATAATACCATTCATAAGGTACTCCTCCAGTATTCCCTTTTAACTTGTTTTCTTTGAGACTTTCATTAATGCGTTGAACTTCTCTAATTTGGGGTAAACATTCTGCTAAATTCCAAAATTCTGCAACTTTGTGAGTTAAATCAAAATCGGGAACTGCTGGCAGTTTTTTATCTTTCTTACGAGCAGAATCAACGCGATTAACTGTCTCTTCCCAAATCTTACGGCTAACTAAATCACCAAACTCTGCTATTTGGTCAATGCGGATATCGTCTTCAAATTTGAAGTCATAATCAGCAGATAAAACATTTTGTTGCTGAAACTTATTCAGATTTTCGCTGCGACTTTTAGCAACAGAGCCTTTATTAGGGTTTAAGATGCGTAATGTAGCATCTAAAGCTACTTTCATCAAGCCTATATCATCAAAAAATAAGTTGTAATATTCGGCATATTTCATACCCTTGCCATCTCTACCAAATCCTGTTTGTCTGAGGCGTAATTGACCGGCACAAAGCGATTTAATACTGTTCACTACACGGTCAGGTAAATCTTCCGGCGAGATAGCTGGAGCATTGCGCGAAGCCAAGTATATTACGCCTGTCGGCAGATATAACAAAGGTTCATAGTAGGTATGCTCATCAGTATTGAGACTAGTATGAGCCTGAATTAAAGCATTATTCACCACATTAGTTAAAACACCACGATTCTCAGCAATGCTGTGATAGGTAAATTTTAATTGTCCATCACTGAGGCTGTGGATGATTTCTTTGAGTCTAGGATGTTCTGCATCCTGGGGATGTTTAACGATTGAGGCAAGAGAATCAGCCAAACAAGTTAAATCAGATAAACTGCGAAGGGTACGGTCTTTGAGGAGAGGATTCAACCCGAATTCAGAAAAATTCCAGTTAGTATCCCAGCGACGTTGAGCATTATAAGCCATGCACAACAAATCATCTAGATACTCTCGATAAGCATCAGGATTTTCTGGATTTATAAAGTTATCTAGTCCTAACTGGTGAACTTTTTTATCAATAATTTCACGATGTTCTGTTAGCGGTAGTTTGCGACAGTTTTCAGGTACATCAGGAAACTTTTCAAAATCATGTAAAATAAATCCAGCAATTACCAAACGCCGTTCTCGCTCTTTCACCACTCGCTGCACTGTGGTATTGAGTTTTTCTAAACGTTTCTCAATTAAATTTGCTGGGAATAATCCATTGAGTAAGTGAGTATTAAGCGATTGATCAGCAGCGTTATCTCGTCTGACTTTAGTTTTTCCTTCAGCTTCTCGCTGTTGGTCAATTTCATCAAAAAACTTACCGCCTTTCGCCGTTACACCAATTGCTATACGCAATAGATTTGGTAAAACATACTTGGCAAAGTCTGCCATTACCTTATCATCTGGATTTTGAGCTTCAATTGCTTCTCGTAATAGCTTGAGTGTTAGTAACTCGCCTTCAGTTTCAATAGTGCGGTCTGAAGAATCACCATCAAATCCAAAATCCCCCGATAACCAATCATCATCTACTACTTCAGAATTTACATAATTTTCTGTTTCTAAGAGTGATAATTGTTGATACTCATCTGAAGTTTTATTTTTTTTAGCCATCTTCTTGACTCAATGAATTTAAATAAGAACTAACTTGGCGCACATAAAGCGGATATTGTTGTAATGCCAAACTGATAGCTTTAAAAACTTGCCGTGGATCTATCTCGTCATATTCATGTACAAGACGATTCCTTAATCCTGATGATGGTGCTATTTGTCTGGCTAATTCAACAGTAATTACACTGTATTGACCAAGAATAATAAAAGAATTAAAGTTGGTTTCTGACTTACCTGGATTTAGCTTAGATAATATATGGTCGTTGATATCTATGGCTGCTTGAGCCATTAATTGTAAAAGTCTCTCGGTAATTAGTTGAGTATCAAAGTCAAGCAGGTAATCATCTAAACTAATTTGCTCAAATCTTTTGAGATTATCAAGATAACGAGCAATAAAATCCAACCTAGTTGTGACAATCACAGTATCTATCTTGGTCATACACCCCACCTTTGGAGAAACTGTTCAATATGTTGTCGGTTAATATTTTCAATTTTTTTAAGCTCTGAATTACTCAGTAGCGATCTTTGTTTAAATTTTTCAAATTCTCCTAGATTATCTTCATACAAAAGCTTCCCATCACGAGCAACAAAATGTGATATTAGTTCAGAGCATTGATTAAGTTCTACAACGTCAATTTGATCAGAATTTAATTTTAATAGTTCGCCAAGAACTATAGGTAATTCAAACCAAAGGAAGCTATTATTTTTTACATAAGCTTCACGTTGTTCTAGATCGCACAAAACTGCAAAATCCCAGTCACTTTTCGCGTGAGTGTTACCGGTAGCTCTAGAACCAAACAAAATTAACATTTTTAAGTAAGGAATTTTTTCTGGTATTTGTAAGGAAAGTTCTTGTAACTCTGCAATTGTCGGTGTATTGTTTTGCATTTGATGATTCTCCATACGGATAAATAATCGTCAACATTTATTAGCTCACTTTATAATTCTATTCAAATCCTTCCAGTAATTTGGCAACTTGCTCTGGAGCCGGAAGCTGATTTTTTAATTCTTGAGGCAATGTTGAAACCACTTGATAAGTTCCTACACCAATTGGTTTATTAGATTCCTTCAACGCATATTCAACAATCGTTCTCTGCTTAGACTTGCAAAGAATAATCCCAATGGAAGGATTTTCATCAGGTAGCTTTACTGTGTCATCTAAAACAGCTAAATAAAACTGCATCTTGCCTACATATTCAGGTAAAAAGTTACCAATTTTAAGTTCTATCGCTACCAAACACTTTAAGCGGCGATGATATAATAAAATATCTATAAAATATTCCTCTTCATCAATTTGTAGCCGATATTGACTACCTATAAAAGCAAATATCCCACCCATTTCTTGCAAGAATGGTTCAACTCTTGTTAAGATTGCCTGTTCTAGCTGGCGTTCACTGTGTTCATCTGCTAGTTCCAAGAAATCAAAAGTATATTCATCTTTGACAGCTAGTTTTAATTGATTACGGATTTCTGTTGGAACAATTTTATCAAAGTTAGTCTGATTTAACAGAGTTTTTTCATAGGTTTGATTTTCAATTTGGTGAATCAAAACATTCTTTGTCCAGCCAAATTTACGAGTCATTCTGATATAAAATTCTCGTTCTAGGTCATCTTTGCATTTCTCTACAATGACCAGATTGTGACTCCATCCAATTTCTCGCACCATTGGTGCGAGTTTTTCATTGTTGACGTATGATTCATAAAAAAGCCTCATCCGCCAGAGGTTAGCAGCAGAAAATCCGCTAATTTCTGGAAACTCTGTTTGTAAGTCTTTTACTAACTGTTCTACTACGGATTTTCCCCAACTAGCGCCCTGCTGTTGAGTAACAATTATCTGTCCAATGTCCCAGTAGAGGTTAATCATTTCCCGATTAACTGCCTTTAGTGCTTCGTACTGGGCTGAACGAATACGCTGTTTTATTTCCATTAGCAAATGTCTGTAATTGTCTGAAATGGGGTTACTCATAGCGGAAAAGGTTCAACTTATTCATCACCAACTAGCCGACGCGCATAGTAGAGCAAACAGGCTTGTATATCTTCCCGTTCTAACCAGGGATAATTTTCTAGCAAGGTTTCGATAGTATCTCCCGCCGCCAACATCCCAAAAATATGTTCAACCGCAAGGCAACGACCTCGAATAATTGGTTTACCACCAAAAATTTTGGGGTTGATTGTAATTCTTTCCAAAAGTTTTTGTTCGTTCATAGTTCAACTTCAAAATGTTTAAGTTTATTAACTATTTCCTGTGATGCTAAGAAAGAGGGAAGCTTTTTTAAAACTTATTGCTTTAAGATTTGGTGTTACCAGTGACTCGCTCAACCATCAGCTTTCAATCTGTTGGGGATAGAGACTACCTACGCCTGACCTTAATACCGCAAGCTGCTAATGAGCTTCCCTCTTAGATAGGGATTCTCTAATTTAGCTAGAGAAATCCCCAGATAAGCTATCGCATCAGTTATGCTGCCAATAACCGATATTGAAATTGGTTATGAGCAACTTTTCGCTTTTCAATTAAGTAGCCTTTCTTGCGAGCTTCAAACACCGTGTGTCCAAATCGCCAACTAACCTTAGCGGCTAGTTCGTCGCCTAAATGCCACTTACCATCTTTGAGAACTGAAATTAGTCGCTCAAGGTTTGTCAATTTGACAAGCATGATTATCACCTCCTTTAAAAACTTTGTCATACAAATACTTCAGCCCAAATGCTTGTTTTATAGGGACTTCAGCAATTTGTATAATCTGACGCTACATAATGCGATAGCTCTTGTCAAGCATTTATATAAGATCAGACTTATTCAACAAATGATAAGCGTTGACTTATTCAACCTTTTATGAAATCCTTATATACATAGAGCTTTACGCGCACAAAAAATAATCCTTTAAAATCCCTATTAGGGATTGAAACGAATAAGTCTGTGCTTAAAACCGTAAGCTCTTGTCATAAATCAACTAAAATCCCTATCAGGGATTGAAACTTCAAACAACCCATATCTCATCTCCTTTGCTTTTAAACGTGTAAGCCAGCGTATCCAGCAGCAGTGCAGAGTGACCAAAAGCGATCGCATAGGGCGCAGTAGCATCATGAAAGCTATACTGATCGCTGATGCCATAAATCTGAAAATTCATCGGTAGCCTTAGCCGCATCCGCACTTCAGCAAGAGGATGGCGAATCACGTAACAAACCAAACCTTCCTTTTTTAAGTGTTTGTTAATTTCCCCAACCCAATAGTTGTCAGGTTGCCAAATTTCCACACCTGTCAAAACCTGAACTTTCCAAGCGTCAGCAATTGGCTGCAAGTTTCCAGAATAGGTAAACTTCCAGTTCAGCCGTTCCTCTCGGTAGGAACGCAACTTCATAAATGCTAGGCAATGAGCAAATCTACCTTTGGCAATGGGTTGTCCAGTGCGTTCTGCGGTTTCTTTGAGTGTCCGTATAAATGCCCCTTCCGTCCACATTTCAATTTCTAAATTTCCCAAAATACCCGGTAAATCGTAGGTTTTAAACCTATCTGCCTCGTTTTCTTCTGTTAAGTCGTATAAACCACATTGCAAAGGACTTGAACCTCGAAAATTAGCAGCATCCTCAGCAATGGGATTTGCTGATTTACCAGAAAGTGCTTGCCAATCTTTTGCCCATCCCGAAACACGTCCAGCCGCAGACTTCAGACTAGTTTCAAATACTTGTTCACAGGCTTCTTGAAACTTGTCTCGGCTTTGGGCATACTGTTGTTTAATTGTGCGATCGCTCAACTGATAAAACAGCCGAAATGATTGCACAGCCCCCCAACGACGATAATAACCACGAAAATCGTTGATTTGTCGATAATTCTCAGTAATTGTATTGTGAAAAGAGGGGCGATCGCAAATGCTATTTATTTCTAACGGTGGAGTATCCCCTTTAAACAAGCGCTCTACCAAAAAGTTAGGAACTAGAGAAAAAGCTGTGAAATTTTCAAACTTAATTTTTTGACCATCTTTCTCATATTCATCATGCCTTCCTAAGCGTCCTAAACGTTGGATAAAGTTACCTGCATCAGATGATTCAAAAATTAAAAAATTGATTTTAAAATCAACTCCAACATCAATTGTACTAGTACCAATAACCAAGTCAGCAGAAAGACTTAGCTCCTTTTCTCCTTTTCCGGATAGCCCTGTATTCTCTCCAATTTTCAATCCGTAAGGCTGTAATATTTTCCGAAAAAATTGTGTGAGGCGTTTGACTGCTGCAATTGAGTTAAGGATGATTGCGCCTTTACTTCCTGGATACTGCTGAAACTGAGCCAAAATCAAATCACTATTTTCTTTTAGCCAGGTTTCCGAAGCTTTAAACGATAGTTCCAAAGGAATAAAATTCAGCGTAATTGTCCGTGCTACCTGCCGCCAGCCTTGTGTTTGCAGTTGCTGTCCTTGTTCTGGTGTATCGGGAAACTGATATTTATTTTGTTTTAGAGGATCAATTTCTTGACAACAAAATCCTGCTTTTTCTAATCTCCCAATTAAGTTTGTATCTGGTGTAGCTGAGAGAAACAGAAATTTCTTACGGCGATTTGTACAGCGAATTAACAACATTGTGTTAATCACACTAGCAATTTGGGGAGCTGCGAAAACGTGAAATTCATCAAAAATAAACAAGTCAAAATCTTTATCAATTCTGCCCCATAGCTTATCTGGACTATCGCCACGAATTATATAAGCGCCTCTATGCAAATAATGAAAAATATCAGGGTTGGTTAATAAAGCTTCTCTCTGGTTAGTGAGAGTTACGATCGCAGCCCCTTTTTTCAATCCTTCATTTTCTGCATAAATCTCTAAATCAGCCCCACTGAGGCGCACTACACGCGGCTGATTCTCTGGCTGAAATTTCTCAACATATCCTCTAATCTGCGTTTCTTGATCGCGGGCGAGTTCGTTGGTTGGGTAAAGTCCGATTGCAGAAAATTCGCCCTGAAGAACTTCTAGGTAAGCCGCGAGACTTTTACCATCGCCAGTCATCGCAGTGTTGAACACGACATCAATATTTGGATCGCGCAACGCTTCTAAAGTTGCAGCTTGATGCCAAGAAAGTGACCAATCTTTAGGTAATTTCACCCCATCAGGTGTTGGGACAGTTTGGGAATAAACAGGCTTGAGAGTAATTTTGTATGCTTCGTTAATATTCACTTTTTTGATTCCTTTTGCAATCCTAAAGGAATTTCTACATAGCTATCTCTTGTTATCTCCGCAGCGTATGCAATACAGGCTAGGATATCTTCTCGTTCCAAACCGGGATATTCTTCTAAAATCGTCTCTATTTTTTCTCCACTTGCAAGAAGGTCGAGAATTAAAGTAACCCATATACGATGACCTTTAATGCAAGGTTTACCGAAACAAATATTTCGATCAATGGAAATTCGAGATAGTAAATCGTTCTTAGTCATTGAAACTTCTCCAAATTTGTCGTAATTCTTCTCAATGAATCCTCTTTTCCTAATTCTATATTCGGAATTACACTTAAATAGTGTCCGTAACTGGTTGTTAAAAACTATATTGGCACGCAAAATAGAAGTTGGCAAGAGAGTATAAGTATAAAGTGTACGGACATTTTTAATGAGTCGTAAAGGTCAGTCTATAACCCTGTCGGTATCAGAACGAGATAAAGCTGAACTAGAAGCGATCGCGCGTGAGTTCGGTATGATGTGGGGAGATGATCCCAATATCTCCAAACTCATCAAGGCGATCGCACAACGTCAGCTAATTATTGGTAAAAATAATGATTGGCAAGAATCACGCATCCGCGCCTTACATCGGTGTATTGGGGCTTTAACCGATATCGGACAAATTGAACAAGCGCAAATTATTGCTGAATTATTACTAGAACGCGGTGAACTATCAATACCACTGCGGAACGAAATTCAAGCCTTCCTAGGGAACACACCCCCAGCTTGGCGGGTACAAATAGACCGCTATATTCTCCGTGAGCAACCCTTTCAACTTTCCTATCAAGATGCAGCAGAACGAGTATTTAATTTTACAGTCCGCTATGCCAAAATTACCCCCCATGAAAAGCGAGAGTATCTTGATTGCTGGTGTGAGGAGACAGCAGGAAACTTAGATATACCAGAACTTACACACAATTGGTGTTTCCGTTTAGACCGAATACTAGATGCCGCCGTTAAGCAAATTGACGGTGAATGGCGATCGCATTTAGACCAAATAGAAGTGGAAATGCACCTATTAAATAACTTAGGCTTTGCGTATCAAGCCAAACCAGAAGACAAAATTAATGAATGGCTACCAGACAAACAACGAGTGCGGCGAGTTGTGAGGCGTGTACATAATACATTTTGGTTTATTCGGGAAATCATGCAATATACCCCCGATTGTGTGATTGTATCGCCAGACAATGTGCGATCGCTCATCAAGGAAAAGCTTTTAAGTTGTTGTCAAAATTATGACTTGCAAGTTTTTTCCTAAAACCGTGGTGTAGAGAGGGGATTGATCAGGGCTGTTTCATAGGTAAAAGCTCTGCCCCTCCCTGCGGGACGCTGCGCGAACGTGGGCGGTTTTCAACTCAGCACCCGCTCAACGCCGCGTTACCGCTAACGCAACTCAGCACTCTTCATGTCATCGGCATTGCCCACCCTACGTCTATTGAGAATGGTCTAATATGATAATTTGCACCCGACTATCTGTAGAAATCGGGTGCAAACTATATATTTAAACTAGCTTGAGTAACGGAGAGGGAGGGATTCGAACCCTCGTTGAAGTTTCCCCCAAACAGACTTTCCAGGTCTGCGCCTTCAACCACTCGGCCACCTCTCCAGGTGTCACGATTTACAATAGTAACATGAAATCCCAGAAAATGCAAAGATAAAGAAGGGAATTTTTTTTAGCCTGATTCTGAACGTCTCAAAACCAAATCTAAGATGTCCGACACATACACAATTACAGTACGCGATCGCGCCACTGGCGAACAGTACACCCTCCAAGTACCAGATGACCGCTACATCCTCCACACCGCCGAACACCAAGGGGTAGAATTGCCCTTTTCCTGTCGTAATGGAGCTTGCACCACTTGCGCTGTCCGGGTGGTGTCGGGGGATATTTATCAACCAGAGGCAGTAGGCTTGTCCCTAGAATTGCGTCGGCAAGGTTATGCTTTGTTGTGCGTGAGTTACGCTCGTTCTGACTTGGAAGTAGAAACCCAAGACGAAGATGAAGTTTATGAACTCCAGTTTGGGCAATACTTCGCTAAGGGGCGAGTTAAAGCGGGTTTACCGTTAGATGAAGATTAGTTGCGATATGGGGATAGGAAAGCAGGGGAGGCAGGGGAAGCAGGGGAAGCAGGGGAAGCAGGGGAAGCAGGGGAAGCAGGGGAAGCAGGGGTGCAGGGGTGCAGGGGAGAAAGAATGTTGTTTCATGCCCAATCCTCAGTCCTTCAAAAACTGGTTGCGAAAACTTGCCATTCTCGCTTGCTTATTACTCTTGGTGAGTTGTCAAGGTAGAACTCAGTCTGAGAACAATCAAAAGCAGGTGAGGGTGGCGCGGGTAGTGAGTGGTCAGACTTTGGAAGTGGTGGGGATGGCTGAACAACCAACTTTAATTTCCCAGGTGCGGTTAGTTGGTGTAGATGCGCCAGATTTGCGTCAGTATCCCTGGGGAGATCAGTCTAAGGAACTTGTAGAAAAGTTGGTTGGCGATTTAGAAAAACCTGTAACCCTGGAGTTTGATATCGAAGCCAAAGACAAAATTGGTCGAACCATAGCCTACGTGTGGAAAGATAACCAGTTGTTAAACGAACAAGTGGTCAAACAAGGGTATGCTTTGTTTGTAGCGCGATCGCCTAATCAAAAATACAATCAACGTTTAGAACGCGCTCAACAATGGGCGAGAATCATGGGTAAAGGTATCTGGAATCCAGAAAAACCCATGCGTCAGACTCCGGCTGAGTTTCGTCGTCTTAATCGGTAGTGAGTAGTGAGTGCTGAGTGCTGAGTGCTGAGTGCTGAGTGCTGAGTGCTGAGTAGTGAGTAGTGAGTAGTGAGTAGTGAGTAGTGAGTAGTGAGTAGTGAGTAGTGAGTGGGAGATAAGGGAGAGTATCATCCCCAATCCCCAATCCCCAATCCCCAATCCCCAATCCCCAATCCCCAATCCCCAATGACTAATGCCTTTTTTGGAATTCAAAATGCAAAATACCCTACGGAAAGGCTGCGCTAACAAAATTCTGTGAGGAAGAGTAAGAATAATTTTGAATTAATTAATTCTGTCCCCACTCTTAAGTTTTGAATTTTGAATTGTTAATTTTGAATTGGAGTGAAGCAACTTGACTAACCTGCAAATTTTTCTCGATATTGCAACAGAAGCTGCACTGGCTGCGGGTGTGGTTTTGCAAGGGTACTTGGGTAAGTTAGAAGATGCGATTACGGAAAAGGGTCGTCCTGGGGATTTAGTGACTGCTGCTGATAAAGCTTCAGAAGCAGTAATTTTAGAAATTTTGCGCCGCCATTTTCCTGAGCATTCCATCTTGGCGGAGGAATCGGGGAAAATTGGTAATCAAGATCATCAATATCTCTGGGCGATTGATCCTCTCGATGGTACGACTAACTACGCTCATCAATACCCGGCTTTTTGTGTTTCCATTGGTTTGTTAATTGATGGTGCGCCGCAGGTAGGGGTGATTTATGACCCATTTCATGATGAGCTTTTCCGGGCGGCTGCTGGTTTGGGTGCAACACGCAACCGCCGTCCAATTCATGTTTCTGAAACAGCTGAATTGAGTAAAAGCTTGTTGGTGACAGGATTTGCCTACGATCGCCGCGAAACATCGGATAATAACTATGCCGAATTTTGTCACCTCACCCATCTTACCCAAGGGGTGCGACGTAGCGGTTCAGCCGCTCTAGATTTAGCTTCTGTCGCTTGTGGCCGTGTCGATGGTTATTGGGAACGGGGAATATCTCCTTGGGACGTTGTGGCTGGGATAATTTTGTTACAAGAAGCTGGTGGTAAAGTCACTGCTTATGATGGCACGCCATTTAAAATCGCTTCTGGTAGAATTCTCGCAACCAATGGTAATCTTCACGACAACCTCAGTAAGGCATTAATGCAAGTACCACCTCTATTAGCTTGGCAATAAAAACATAACAACAGATAGCTAATCATTCACCAAAGGGAATAATAATCACAGGGTAATACTGACGCTTACCTTGGTGAGCGAAGTAAACTAGAAAAAACATAACTGCTCCTTTGGTGCGAAGTGCTATATGTCTTTAAGAATAGACCGTGGATTATTTCAATATGAGTTCATAGACAATCACGCTATTTTGTGTGTCCCAGTTGACGCTGATGTCAGAGAAATCCGCAAGCGATATCTAAAAATTGCCCGTCTTTTACATCCTGATAGCAGTGTGATTCATACTGAGACAGAAAAGAAACTGGCTATTGAATTATTATCGAAGTTAGTTAACCCCGCTTACGAAGCACTATCAGTAGAACGCACTCGTTCGGAATACATCATCGTTTTGTCTCAAATAGGTAAGCGGTTGACACAGGAATCAGCTTCAATCGAACTGACTACCGACTTAGCTAAACAGTTAGCAGCATCTCCTAATATTGATCATGTTTATAAAAGTGCGATCGCTAAAATTGCTGAAACTCAATACAATTCTTTGCAGCAGGTAATCCCCATTATTTCTCAAATCAGCGAGTTGAATTTAGTTTACTTAATGCGGAGTGCTGGTAAAGCTTTAGCCCCATCGCCACCACCAGTTGCTCAATCTACTGTTAACTCCAATTCATCCCAACCAAATACACCTGCTGCACCCCCACCACCACCACCTAAAGAAGATCCAGCCATTGAACAATATCTCCGTCGCGCTGAAAGCTTGATTAAGAAAAATCAATTTGCTCCGGCCAAAGTAGAGTTACAAGATGCACTGAAGATTGGACCAAAAAATAGTCGTTGTCATAGTTTGCTGGGATTTGTGTATTTAAAGCAAAATCAACTGAAAATGGCTAAAATCCACTTTGACAATGCTTTAAAATTAGACCCTAACGATCCAACAGCGTTGGCGTGGAAGCCTAAACTAGATAAAGTCCTAGGACAACAATCTAGTAGTCCCAAGGGCAATGCACCTCATAATTCTGGCCAAAAACAACCAGATAAATCTGGAGGTGGGTTGTTTGGTGGTTTATTTAGTGGGAAGAAAAAATAAAGAAAGTCACCTAAGAGGATGTTTGAAAAGTCCGAGAAGGTATAATTTGTCATTCTGAGCGGAGCGAAGAATCTAGGTTTCAGGCGCATACTGAGATATTTCACTTCGTTCAACATGACACAGAAAGACCCTTTTCAAACAAGCTCTAAAATTTATTTTGAATTTTGAATTTTGAATTTTGAATTGATTCATTACCTTTTCCCATATACTTGGCTGCATAGGCGGGAACAGAAAACGCAATGTGCAGTCTGCCTTTTTGCAGGAAACCGGGGTAAGATAACGGAGGATGAATGGTGTATCAACCAGCCGCAGGAGCGAGGGATTTATTGCCTCTAGATGTGGCTCAAAAACGCTGGATTGAAGATAGATTACAGCAGGTGTTTCACCGTTGGGGATATCACCGGATTATTACCTCAACGCTGGAACGTATGGATACCCTGATGGCGGGGGAAGCAATTCAACGCCAGATGGTGATTCAACTACAAAATACTGAAGATGAAGAGTTAGGATTGCGGCCAGAGTTGACAGCTTCTATTGCTCGTGCTGTGGCGACACGGATGGCGGGTACTACTTATCCGCAACGACTGTACTATAATGCCAACGTCTTTCGCCGTATCTGGGAAAACAGACACAATCGTCAGCAAGAGTTTTATCAAGCTGGGGTGGAGTTGTTAGGTGTAGGTGGATTGCTAGCCAACGCTGAGGTGTTGCTGTTAGTAAGCAATTGCTTGGCGGCGTTAGATTTACAGAACTGGCATTTAATTTTAGGTGAAGCTGGAATCACTCGATCGCTATTGAATGCTTTTCCAGAAAATCTACGTGCTAAAGTTCGCACTGCGATCGCTCATCTTGACCGCATTACAATAGATACTCTGCCTTTAACTGACGAACTGCGCGATCGCGCCAGAATCATGTTAGATTTGCGTGGCAATAGTGCCGATGTATTACAAAAAGTCAGCAGTCTGGGTTTAGATGCAGAGCAACAAGAGGCAGTTAATAACCTCAAATCTCTAGTAGAGTTATTAGAATCAGAGGGGGAATTTCCTATTATTCTCGACCTCAGTCTAATTCAAACCATAGACTACTACACCGGCATTGTCTTTGAAATTGTCAGCAGTAGCCAATCGCAAGCACAGGTTTTAGGACGCGGTGGTCGTTATGACAAGCTTTTGGGACTATATCACCCCCAAGGTGAAGATATTCCTGGTATTGGCTTTGTACTTAATATTGAAGACCTGTATCAAGTTTTATTATCTACTCAACAATTACCGCAAGAAACCCCGGCTAGTAACTGGTTAGTAGTTTCCGAAACACCAGTTACTCACGCTGCGGCCTTTGCCTATGCCCAAAAGCTGCGTGATTCTACTCATCTAGTCCGGGTAGAAATGGATTTAGGTAGCAAAGATGCAGCCGCAATTAGACAATACGCAGGCGATCGCAATATTGCCCAAATCGCTTGGATTAAAGCCGACGGAACGCCTACAATCGAGAGCGTTAGGTAGTAATGAGTGCTGAGTAATGAGTAGTGAGTAGTGAGTAGTGAGTAATGAGTAATGAGTAGGTAGGTAGGCATTGTAGTTTTTTCCCCTGCTCCCCCTGCTCCCTCTGCTCCCCCTGCTCCCCCTGCTTTCTTTTCCCCAATCCCCTGCTAGGCTAGAAAAAGCTGATTTAAAAGAGAGGGAATCTATCAAATGCCGCACACTATTGTTACTAATGTCTGTGAAGGTGTCGCCGACTGCGTAGATGCTTGTCCAGTAGCTTGTATTCATGAAGGCCCTGGTAAAAATGTCAAGGGAACTGATTGGTACTGGATTGATTTCTCTACCTGTATTGACTGTGGTATCTGTATTCAAGTTTGCCCTGTTGCAGATGCGATCGTTCCAGAAGAAAGACCTGATTTACAAAAAACTCCTTAATGTTGTCATAGCTAGCAACTTCAGCTAGCTATCAAGTGAGAGGCGGTAATGGTTAACAGGTAATGAATAATAATTGCTACCCCATTAGCCATTACCAACGACTAAACCCGAATGTCACCAAGAGAAACTAAAACACAAGTGTTTTAAGCAGTTTGTAAATTATATATTTTATCGATTACCTGTTTAGAGGATGCCTACACACACCCACTTGAGTTCAGACCTTAACTTTTGCCATACTAAAACTTTCTTGTAGGTAATCTTCCTCAGCAAAGTAGTAGCTGTAGCGTTCATTGTGGGAAATCACGCCATTAACTACCTGTCCTAAAACATTCTGACCAGATTTTTCTAAAAATTCTCTAGCGAAAGCCGCATTCACTGAATCTACTACCCCTGGACGAACTACCAATAAAACGCCGTCAGCCATTTGTCCTAAAGTAGCAGCATCAGCAGCAACATTTAAGGCTGGAGTATCAATAATCACAAAATTGTATTTAGTCGCAAAGGTGTCGATTAAAGCTGCCATGCGTTTGGAGTCCAAGAGAGATGCAGGATTAGGCGGTACTACTCCAGAAGTCAGGACATCCAAATAACCCATAACTGGCTTAATTGCTTTTGTCGTCTCTGCCTGTTCAACAATCACATTGCTCAGACCTTGACTATTATTGATATCCCAGATTTTATGCTGTACTGGACGGTGTAAATCTGCATCTATTAGTAATACCTTATGTTCTTTCTGGGCTAATGCTGTCGCTAAGTTAGCCGCTACTGTTGATTTACCTTCTTGCGGTACAGAGCTAGTGACAACGATCACTTTTAACTCTTTATCAGCACTCATAAACCTCAGATTTGCTCTTAACATCCGGTAAGCTTCACTGATGGCAGAACGAGGAAAATCTCTCATAATAATCCTCTGACTATAATACTCTATTCCTTCATCTTCATCAGCATATTTTCTCAATTTATTAACCCTAGGAATTACCCCTAATAAGGTTAAACCAAGCAATGTTCTGGCCTCATCAATAGTTTTAATAGACTTATCTTTTGACTCCAAAATATACACAGTTGCTAAAGCAGCTATAAAAGCTAATAAGCCAGCACTCAAGTAAGAAATCATTGGCGAAGACATTGACTCGTCTGGAGTTTCAGCCGAGGATATAATGCTGGCGTTGCCAACATTTTGATTTTCTGCTATGCGACTTTCTTGCAGCTTTTGTAATAGCAATGAATAAGTAATTTGAGAAACTTGTACTTTACGGTCTAACTGACGCTGTTTTTGTTCCAACCTTGGCAAATTATTCAGACGTTGTTTATAGGCAACTTGTAAGTTAGATAAGGTACTAAATTGCTTGATTGAACCTAGGCGAATTGACTCTAATTCCACTAGCCTACCGGATAGTTGTTGTTGTAAGACTCCCAGTTGTAGGTTCTGATTTAGTTGAGATGGATTTGTACCTACAACCTGATTGACTCGTTGTTGTAATAGCCTATTTAATGAGGTTAATCTTTCTTCTAATTCAATAATTTGTGGATGTCTGTCTTGTAAAATATTGCGCCTTGCAGTGAGTTGTGATTCTAGTTGCTGGATTTCTTGCAAAATATTTTGTACCCCGGAAGTTTGGCTGAGGGAAGTCATCATTACAGCCTGTTGTGAGTTCATACCAAGCTGTTTACGGATTGATTGAGACTGTGCCTCACTATCAGCAACTCTAGATTGAGCGGCATTCATTTGGTTTTGTAGGTCTGTAATGACTTCCAGTGCTTTGGTTGCTTCTTCTTGTAAATTAACAACTTTGTAGTTTTCCTTAAACCTCGCTAGTTCTGCCTCTGCTTTTTGAACAACTGATTCTGCATCTGGCAGTTGTTTTTCGATAAATTTGCGGGCAGCAGATGCTTCACCTCTGAGAGAAGATACATTTTGCTCTAAATATATTTCCACTAGAGTATTAACGACTTTGGCAGACATTTCAGGGTTACTATCTTGGTAAGAAATTTGCAGAATATCAGTGCCTTTAACATCTTTTACATTGAGTTTTTTGAGAAACTTTTTAGTTTTTAAAGGACGACCTTGATTATCTTGCAAATTAAGTCTAGCTATGGTTTTTTTTACAAGCGGTGTAGACCGTATCACCTCTGCCTCTGTATTGAGAGGATTAGTTAGCTGATTTTGTGCTACTGACTCCAACTTATTTATTTCTGTTCCTAAACCAGTTAAATTTGAAGTAGTATTTGTCCTTTGAAACTTTAGTTTTGCCTCCGCTAAATAAGCAGGTTTTCTCAAATAAAAAATTGCTATTGATGAAGCAAAAAAAACAGGCAGAAAAATAAATATTGCCGACATTCTACGACGCTTGAAGATGTGCCAATATTTATCAAATGAAGAATTATATTCTTGATTTTCCATAATTAATTGGGATAATTAAAAACCGAATTTAATTGTTAGGTGTTTCAAGTACATCGAATCCTAAACCATGAATCAATGAGTTTGGTTTTCGTGAGTACCATAGTGAATTGTTGTAATTCCATCAATCACTCTTGCTAAATCTTCGCTGGTCAGATTAGATCCAGAAGGTAAGCAAAGACCGCATATAAATAAATCTTCTGCTACTGCACCGCCAAAACATTCACACTCAGAAAACACAGGCTGGAGGTGTAAAGGTTTCCAAACGGGACGAGATTCAATTTGCTGTTTGGCAAGTGCTAGACGGACTTGTTCTCGGTCTGCACCAAATGCCTGAGAATTGATAGTGAGACAAGTTAGCCAGCGAGTTGCTCTTCCATAATCAGCTTCTGGCATGAATTCTAAACCTGGTAGTTTTCTTAACGCAGAATTGTAGATTTCAAAGTTATGTCTTCTAGCTGCGACTCGCTCATTTAAAACCAGCAATTGACCGCGACCAATACCAGCTAAAACATTGCTAAGGCGGTAGTTATAGCCAATTTCTGAGTGTTGGTAGTGGGGAGCGCGATCGCGGGCTTGAGTTGCCAAAAAACGAGCTTTTGCGACCAATTCTGGGTCGTCAGACACCAACATTCCACCACCAGAGGTGGTAATTATTTTATTGCCATTAAAAGAGTAAATACCAATGCGTCCAAATGTGCCAGGAGAATGTCCTTTGTAAGTAGCACCTAAACTTTCTGCCGCATCTTCTATCAGGGGAACTTCATACTGATTGCAGACTTGGAGGATGGGCTGTATATCTGCGCTTTGTCCATATAGATGTACCACTATTACAGCTTTTGGTAACTTACCTTGATATGCACGATTCTGCAAGGCTTCATGCAACAAATCTGGGTTCATATTCCAAGAAGTGCGATCGCTATCAATAAAGACTGGCTTTGCACCTAAATAAACTATGGGGTTGGCGGTAGCAGCAAAAGTTAAAGTAGAACAAAACACCTCGTCCCCAACCTCTACTCCCACCAATCGTAAAGCCAAGTGCAAAGCCGCAGTCCCAGAACTGACAGCCGCAGCATAACCAGCACTAGTCACCTGACAAAATTCTGCCTCGAAAGCGTCAACGTGAGGGCCAACAGGTGCAATCCAATTAGATGCAAATGCTTCTTTGACGAATTCTAGTTCGTCAGCACCTATATGTGGCGTTGATAGAAGAATAGGTTTATTCATGCAAAATTTCGTGATATAGTGCTATTTTTATCCAACATCTTTTTTTAGGAAATTTACTTTTAGCTGTTAAAAAAGCAGCCTCTGGCATCTTTATCCGCATGGATTGAGCAGCTTGATATAGTAAATTCAATCCACTTTTTTATGAAAAAGAACGATATGCAGGAAAGAAATTAGACTGGTAGAAAACTTCGGGAGATTTTTTTAATTCCTTGGCACGGAGTTGTACTAAATTAAAATATTTCTCTGCATCTATAATTAAACGCACTACCAAAAATGTATGCCTTTGCTGAGAAAAACCTGCTTTAAAATGGTAAAGACTATCTTTAGCAGATCCAACACCACCACCTAGATGTAAAACTTTATTTCCACGTCTTTTAGCCCATAATCGCATATAATCAATCATTAACTTGTTAGGTGCAAGCTTCAAAAAATCATTATTAGTCCCACCCAGATGATATTGCACAATTTCACAACATTCAGTAAATATTGACGCACAGGCAATTTGATTTTCTAATTCAACAATACATAGGTGAATTTTGTTATTGAGATTTGATAAGCCAGTAAAGTATTCTTGATTAAAATAAAAATTATTTTTAGCTTCAACTCGATCCATTGTTTGATGATATATACTGATAAAATCATTTAAATAATCATCGTAATCAACGACTTTTGCAATAAAGCCTGCCCGTTTACACTTATTAATATGTGTCCTATGTGCTGACCTCGTTTGATGCCAAAGATCAGCTTCTGAAAGTGTTAAGTCTATAGATACAGTTTCTCCTTGTATTTTATAATCTTCTGGAGGCAAAAATTCTTGAACATAGTGATTGAGTATGGGATGCAATCTTAAAAATGCTGAACAGACATTCTTGGTAGAAAATACAGTTTTTAATTGTTGTAATGCTTGATTTAAAAAATCAGGTGTGTGACAAGCAGCTTGATTAATTAGAAGTCCTGGATAGCCATAGGGTGAGACAACATCAAAAACCTCCAGAGTTGTCAAATGATTATCCAAAATATCATCACAACGGCGCAATAAATAAGGTAAAAAAAATATTTTTTCTCCTTCGTTAATTAAAATAGCTTCGGCAATTGATTGAGTTCTTTGTGCCTCTAAATAGACATATTCAGGTAAATGATAAACGTCATGCTTAAGTTTTTCTAGTGTTTGTGTCCACAAGGGATTTGCTAAATCAAGAATTTGAATATTCATTGCTATTATCCCTAATTTTGTTGATCTAATACTTGATTCACATATCCTTGGATAACTCCTAACTAACACATTTTCTAACTATGCTATAGCCAGGCTTTTAAACAAAAAAACGTGTTAGTTAGGAAATAACTTGCTTTTTACCAGTTTGACCTAATGTATATCCCGCACCAGTATGAAAGCTTCTGCCGCAGGTAAACTGACAGTGCTACCACGCAACTGCGCTAAATTAGCGATCGCCTGCAAAGAACGAGGATGAGGTGCTTCTTTGAGTTGGCTTTGATAGCAAGCCATAGCCTTGAGCTTTCGCTCTAAACAATTTGTGATATCTACAAACACCGTAGGAATAAAAGCCTCATCACCAAATGGCGAAGCCCATTCAGTTTCAGATAGGGTTTCATAACAAAAAATCTGGCGTACAGAACAAGCATTTATAGGACGTGCTGCAACCATACCCGCCTGATAAACAATGCGGTGGTCAGCATGAATATCACCACGATGGGGCAAATACAAAATATTAGGTTGTAATGAGCGAATTACACCGCTAATGGCATCAGCCAATTTATAACCAGGAAAGGTGTCTAACTTGGGCGCAAGAAAGTCTAGAAACTGCACACTGGATACACCTAAAATTTCATGAGCTGCTTTGAGTTCCTGACGAGTTTGTAATTCTTCTTCTGGTGGATATATTTCTGGATCACCATAAGTAATTACTAAAATATGTACCTCATCGCCATGATCTACATAGCGTGCAATTGTACCTCCACAACCTAAAATTTCATCATCAAGATGGGGTGCAATAACTAATACTTGATTTTTCATTTTTTAACTCAACAAACATTCAAGAATTTTTTAGTATCTGAACCACAGCAAAAAAGAGTGTCTAAAATTGACAGGTTAGGTGCAAAGCCCAATTCGGGAAACATTTGTGTATAAGTCGGATAACTAAACTCTTGCCAGAATACATCTATACCAGCAGTGGCAAATTCTGCCATATTCATATACTGTCTCCCGCCAATACCTGACAAGTAAGCATTAGCTCCTATTGCTTGACAAATATTAATTAGTAGTTCAGATTTATTACCCTCAACCCCCAATGTAGACATATATACAATGGGTTTATTAATCTCTAAAATCTCCATTACCCATCTCATCATTGCCATGTTGAGTTCACAGAGATTCACCCATTCTTGCTGAAATATTTTTTCTAGTCCTGAGCTATATTGAGCAAAGTAAGGAGCGCGGGCATAATTTGTTACAATCGCATTCCAATGCTTCCGTGACCAAGGAAATTCAGAGTTTATTTCCATTGTATTGATAAATTCTTCTTCCCTGGCGCGATGACATACTGGTACGGTTATCCATTGGCTTCCTTGGCTAGTTTTGATTTTATTGCGATGTTGCAGACCACGCCTTTCAAACTGTACAGTGTCCATCGCTACAAAAATGTCACCTTGATTTAGCTTGTGAAAAAATCCCAGATAAGGAAAATACTGTGGTTGGTGAATCACTGCGGTTTTCATTATTTAAATACCTTAACTATCTGATAAACCGTTATCTTGTTCGTATACACCTTCTTGGCGCAGCACAACTGGAATCGTGCGAAAAATAATCATGATGTCTAACCAAAAATTCCAGTTGTCTACATACCAAATATCTAAATTTAACCGTTCCTCTAAGCTGTTGGATAAGCCGCCCTTTACTGCTTCCCAAGCAGTCAAACCAGGCGGTAATAATAAGCGTCTTTTCTGTAAATTGCTATAAGTTTCTAGAGATGAAACCAATAGCGGTCTAGGCCCTACTAAACTCATATCTCCGCACAAAATATTGAAAAGCTGAGGTAATTCATCCAGGTGATATTCTCTTAAAAACTTACCAACGGGTGTAATGCGGGGATCACCTTTGAATGTATCAAGACCAGCACCGATGTGAATAGCTCCATCCATCATCGTGCGAAATTTATAAATCACGAATGGTTTACCTAGTTGTCCTAGGCGTTCCTGGCAAAATAAAATCTGACCCGGAGAAGTAAGTTTAACAGCTAAAGCGATTAGAAGGAAAATAGGAAATAAGCTAACAATCGCTATACAAGATATTACAACATCAAACGCACGTTTACATATCAGTTGCAACCTGATATTTTTATGTATGCTTAGATAAGATTGTTGAACTTTAAGCCATTTTTTTTCTGTCCAAAAATCTGTATTAATCGTAGCAGATATTTGGACAATATTGTCATTAATATTTTTGGTGTTCATGTGTGTAATATATTGATATTACTAAACAAAAAAACAACATTTATTAGCCATCTAGCAGCCTTTATCTAGCTAGCGATGGATAGACAGGTAAAATCTCTTGATGCAACAACAAATTGCTAGATAAATACTAGAAATGGCATGAAGGGTGAAAGGCGATCGCTAGTACAAGTCCATATAATGCAGACTTAATAAATCATCGCTGAGTGCTGAGTGCTGAGTAGTGTTAGCGGTAGCAGGGCGTTGAGCATCGTGCTGAGTCAATAGTCAAAGGTTTTTCTGCTCCGCAGTCCTAATCTCCAAGATAGCTTCAGCATATAAAGCCTCGTATTCTTTCAGAATGTACGAAAGTTCATAGCTGGCTATACGTTCTCGTCCTTGCTTGGCGATCGCTTGAGCTGCTTGAGGATTATCTAATATCCAGGCCATTCCCTGTGTAATTGCCTCTATATCACCCACTTTGACGAGTAAACCACAGCCTTCTTTGAGTAAATCTCTAGTTCCACGAATATCTGTGCCAATTACAGGAGTTTCCATAGACATAGACTCCATCACACACCGGGGTAGACCCTCTCGATCAGACGCAAGTATCGTAGCTGTGGCTGCACGCATTAAAGCGGGAATATCTCGGCGCACACCCAAAAAACGGACTTGATTTTGCACCCCTAGTTGCATTGCCAGATTCTGTATTTGATTCATTAAAAATCCATCTCCAGCAAAAGCCAAGCAGGCTTGAGGTCTAGCCAACTGAGCAAATGCCCTTAAAACATCTTGAGGATGCTTGCGGGGGATGAACTCAGCTACTGATAAAAAGAATGGGGTATCTGGTGCTAATCCTAATTCCTGGCGTAGCTGCTCAACCTCAGCATCGGAAACAGCTTGAGGATTGTAATACTGTAAATCCACGCCAATTCCCGGCATATATCTAATCTTTTCATGGGGAATCAATCTGTAACGTTTTGCTGTTTCTTCATCCTCACGATTAATTACTACTAAATAGTCTGTCCAACGTCCAGCCAACTTCTCCAAAGTTAGGAAAATAGCATTTTTTAAAAGCTCTCCACCGTTATAGAAGTGAAAACCATGTGCCGTGTAAATCACCCTGAGTCTGTTCTGCTTATTCAAATCCTTGAGAGCATAGCGGGTAACAAAAGCTGCTACTGGCGTGTGAACATGAACTAGATCATATTTCTCCTGCCGTATTACCTGTTGGATGATACGCGGAGCAACGACAAGATTCAATGGATTTAAAGGATTGCGTGACCATTCTATATCCCAAACCTGATCAAAAGCTTTTATACATTCCACATTCTGAGAAACTCCCGTAGCCATTGCATCAACCCGCCAACCTTGAGTGCGAAAGTGATGAGCAAAAGGAATCAAAAAGGCACTCAGAGTATCTGGTACAGTAGTCACCATTAATAAACTTTTCATTGTTGTTTTAACCAAAGTTCTGTTTGTTCACGCACATACCGATAAAAATCAATTCGTTGTTCATATAGCACTTCACTTTTGTACTCTTTGGCTTTCTGGAGATTACGGGCTGACATCTTGGCCATACGTTCGGGATTAGTCACCACTTCCCTAATCTTCTGTGCTAGGCCATTCGCATCACCTGGCTGCACCATATCTTCAGCCGCTAAGAGTTCCGGGATACCGCCGACTGTAGAGCCGATACATGGTAATCCTCGCGCCATTGCTTCCACCATTGCCCTTGGTAGGCCTTCTTGATGGGATGGTAAAACAAACACATCAGCCTGGTCTAATTCTGCACGTACAGTATCGCCAGCAGCTAATTGACCACGGAAAAAGACGCTATCTTTTAACCCCAATCCTACTGCTTGTGCCTCTAGTTCTGTTCTATGCTTGCCGTCACCAACTATAGTCAACTTCAGGTCTATTCCTTGCTGTACACAAATAGCCACAGCATTAATCAGGACATCAGGAGCTTTATAGAGTTGAGCTAATGTACCTACAAAGAGCAAATGTAAGGTGTCCAACTTGGTAAACCGTCGAGGAGTCAACACAAAACACTCTTCGGAAAGCTCTACATCTGAGATTCCGACTGAATAGTTCGGACAAAAGTATCTAGCTTGTAAAGCGTGTTTGGTGACATAGGTAGCTGCACACGCTCCAGCGCATTGTCGTCGCAATTGTTGAGGAAACCGCCATCGAAAGAAAGGTCTTAAGGGATGTCTAACAGAATTAGGGGCAAACACATCATATGGGTCTGCAACGACTTCTACCCCGTAGGGATAATTATGTTTGTCTAAAAGTGGTTGGAGATGGTTGGCAATTTGTGAAGAAACACGCATAATCACGGCATTACCAAGAGTAAAAGCATTTTTGACAGTCTGCTCAACTTGTCGCACCTTCAACAAATACTGTTTTGGGCCTATGTAGTCGGGTAAAGCAATGAAAGATACGCGATCGCCATTTGCTTGTTGATAATCAGATGGAACTGACTCCACCTCTCGAACGCGAGCTAACACGCCCACATGATCAAACACCTTCAGGTAATGCCTCCAGAATGAATGAGGAAAGGTTGTTTGTGTCCAAACTACTCCATCAGGAGTCCGATCAAAATGATGCTCTAGTGTAATGAGAAGATTCATAGTTAATTCGTAGTTTTATTTAGAGCCATCAAGGTAAATTTTTGATGGTTTTTTTATCAGAACTTAAGAAAACTATCAAGGTAGCAACACCACTATTTTTAAAGAGAAAAAAGATATAATTATCTGTATCACCAACCAGAATTACAAAACAAAAGTTGACCAACATTGGCAATAATAATAATCGCTGATCCTCTGGCAGTAAAGTGAAGAACCAATATCTTACTCTTCCTACAATCAAGCCCAAAACAATAAAAGCAAGTGGAATCACAGATGGGCCGAAATTCAGCATGGTTTCACCTGCTAGTCCGTAAACTTTTGAAGAACTCCAGAGTTGAGGATGATAAGTTCCCATACCATATTGAGCCTCTGTTCCTTCCTTTGTTTTTTCTGGTAGCTTTTCAGGCATAATCGCGCTAGGTATGAGCATAGTTAATGCTGATAAATAAGTTCTGCCCCAAGCATATTGATAGTCGCTATCATGTCTCATTAGTCGATAGAGTAAAAAAGCCTGAATATCGCTTCTGCCTAAGTCTTGTAAAATTAGAACTTGCCAAGTACGCCCAGATTGTTCTTCTAAGCTACTAATACCTTCTTGCCCTTCTAATGCTGTATTGATTGCCTCTAAACCTCCCGTTTTCAAAAAACCATAAATATACATAAAAAACATGAAAAATACCAGCCCAATAGCAATTTCTTTCTTGCTAATTTTACGAATCAAAAAATGAATTATTCCTACCGCCCAAAACAAAGCCCAAATCGTGTTACTGCGACTGCCCCTCAATCCACCAAAAAATAATTGCAGTCCTAAAAATATAATTAACACTACGATTAATACTGTCTTGCTTTGCAGTCGTTTTTGATTTTGTGCATAGACAGCAAATCCCATCATGGAAACAATAGGAAAGCTCTCAGAAAGTAAAAAGAGAATGCCCATACCTTGGAATTCATTTTCACCTTCCCTCATTGCCGCCCTGGTAGCAGCTTCAATATAGTTAGCGATGCCGCCAAATTTTTGGTAAACCATTACCTGTAAAATAGCTGCAATAATTAAAGCTACACAGATAATTGGGAAAAAATGCTGGCGATTGATGATCCAAACAGTTTTTTTTGAGTCCTTTTGAGGAGGCTGACAACGAAGATTACGAAAAAAACGATAAACCCAAAGACCTAAAAAGTTAAGGATTGCCATACCTCCTAGCCAGGGTCGCCAGTCAGGTGGAGGTATGATATCTTCTCCCATCCACAAGTTCCAATAGACGTGTAGTAGAGGGGCTAAGAAAAAGAAATGAAATCCCAATAAACCGATAATTCCTACCGGATCGAAAATATTTAACCGACCTCGAAACCAGTCAACAGCATCAATACCGATGAAAATTCCACTCAATGTAACTGGAATTAAAAACCAGTGTAAAAACTGTTCGGAAGATTGCAGGAAAAAAAATATGATCGATATGCAGATCAAAACTGCAATGATGAGACTATCTAGATATGTGCGTTGCAAGTGCAGTGTTTGTTGTCTCATACTACTACCTCGCTGATCAATTGTGTTGCATACATCTTCTGCAAATGCTGCATGGATGTTTCTATGCTGAACGGACTCTGTTGAACTTGGGCTAATACTTCAGCTGGAGTAATACTAGCTACCGCGTCTCTTTGTGCTAAGATTACCTCCGCCCAATGGGAAGTTGTTCGTGATAGGGATGTTCTCGTGATTAGAGGCTTAACTATATCCACTTCCTCAGTAATGACATCCGAAAAAACACATGGTAGTCCTGCTGTCTGAGCCTCTAATAATACCAAAGGTAAACCTTCATGCAGAGATGGTAAAAAGAACACATCCATTGCACCTAGCATCAATCGAGGGACATCAGGGCGAGAACCTGCAAAGATGACGCGATCGCCTAACCCCATTTGCACAACTTGTTGGTAGGTTTCTAGTTGCAAATAGCCTTCCCCCACCAGCAACAAGCGCGTTTGCGGTTCTCGTTTGGCAATTTCTGCGGCAATTTCGATCAGAAATTTATGATTCTTTTGGGGTTCAAATCTACCCACATGACCAATAACGAAGGCATCGCTAGGTATGCCAAATTCAGCACGCACAGCTACCGGATCGATAACCTGTTTATAGGGTGTTAGATCAATACCGTAATAAAGAGTCTGCCAGCGAGAATCAGTTTGCCACTGAGAACCAAACAAATCGGTGGCAGCTTGGCCACTGCATCCTAAACCCAAGGTGGCGTTACGGTCAATCCACGATTTCGTTAAGGAATTATACCCGCGCCGATATAAGCTTGTTTGTTGAGCAGAAGTATCATTATGACTATGGGCAATACGGACAGGTACGCCCGCCTGTTTTGCTAAGTTGAGGATATAGCCGCTAAAGTGGTGGACATGGCTGTGAACAATATCATAAGCACCAAATTCGCAGAAAATCCGCTTGAGGTTGGCGGCGTAACTCCAGGGATACCAACGTTGTAGAGGACAGGGGATAATCTGACTACCTAGATTGCGAATTTCGTCATCGTAAGGGCAGGTTTCTGTGGTGTGGACGAGGAAATCCATCTGGAAGCGATCGCGGTCAATATGCCGCAAAATGTGCATTAACCAGGTTTCTATACCACCCCTGACCATCCCGCCAACGACATGAAGAATGCGGATAGGACGCTGATTGATCAATGAGTCTATGGGTTGGGCTGTTAAATTTGTGGAATACATATCACTACTCACGAATATTGACTACGGCTTGAAAATCAGAACCAACCAAATAATTGGTACTGTTTGGCAGATTCTCCAGAGAGAGTAAGACTGTTTTCAATCCTTCCTTGTGGCGATCGCCTTGGGGTCGAATGGCGATCGCTACAGCATCTGCACCTACGGGAATCGTCACTACATCAGAGATTTTTTCGTAATCTTTACCATTTTCTGCTGTTCCCCGAATGGTGTATTTGACTGTTAAGGGTTTTTTCGTGTCACCTGTGCGTTTAATCCGAAATTCTCCGTCATTATTTGACGCAGAAGCATACAGTTTGCTGGCATGAATATTCACAATTGTGGGATTGCTAGTGGTAAACTTCAAATTCACATATTTATTGCGAATATCAAAATAGGCATCTTGGGGATTTAAAGCTTTTTTGCCTTCAATACAAAGATTGTCAAAGATAATATTGCTGATGTCGCGCTGTGCATCATATCCTTGAAACACTGACTTTGCACCACCGCGATGATCGGCTGTTAGGTTGTGAATATAGACGTTACGGATGTAACCCAACTTGTCTGGTGATGATTTAAGTTCCCAATCACCGACTGTAATTCGCCACTGAAATAAATCCGCCGCTTTATCTGTTTGTGGGGTATCCAGAATATTTTCTACACGAATGTTTTTGAAGTAAATATTTTCAAAATTTGCTCCTGTCATTGGCCAGAAGCCTGATAGTTCATTGACATAGACAACATCTATATTTTCATAAGTAATATTCCTGACAACATCTTGCTTTGTGGTTGTGCCAATTTTGAATCCATTACCACCATAAAAAACAGCATTGCTAACATTAATATTTTCATTATTTTGGATTTGACCATTTTTGTCACCGCCATGAGATGTGGCATCATCTGTACCTTGGTACAGTACATTGTTAATGGTGATATTTCTAGAAGACCAAAAATTAAAACCGTCAGTATTCAGGAATTCTGGCTCTGGATTTGCTAAAATTTTCAAATTATCAATTTTAATATCCTCGGAATAAGATATCCAAACATTCGCTACTACGGGATCTTTGAGGAGGATATCCTGCAAAATAATATTCTTGGTATTCTCTAGGAAGATTAAACTGTACCATCCTTTTCTCGGTCGCCAATAAGACCCATTACCATGAATAGTTCCACGACCGATGATTTTGACATTTTGAGCATTTTCAATTTGGATTAAGCCTTTACCATAGGCAGGAAATTCATCTTTAGTTGCTGATAATAAAGCTCCAGCAGCTAAATTCAGAGTTATGTTGCTTTTGAGATTAAGTTGCCTGATTGTGTATATTCCTGGTGGAAAGTAAAGCACTCCTTTTTGTGCAGAAACTTCATCAATAGCTTTTTGAATTTTTGTGGTGGCATCATTTTCACCTGTGTTATCTACCTGATATTTCATGATGTTTATCACCTGAGCATCAGCTAGGTTGGGAGTTTTTTTTGCTAGAGGTTCTGCAAAAATAAATAATTTCTCATTCGATGAATTTACCTGATGCAAAATTAATTTTCTGGGAACAGTCAATGAGAAAGAAATTTTGTTACCTTGTTGGTTGGATTTTAGTTGATAACTCTTGGGACTAAGGGTGTAGCTTTTGACTTTTTCTTTGATTTGAATTTCTATATCAGCCCTACCTGCAAAGGCAAACTGCACGTAGCTTAAGGAATTATATGTTTCTACAAAGAGAGGTTTGTCATTAACTGTTACGGAATAAATATGGCTTTGTTTACCAGCAGTAGGGGAAGGATAAGGTTGAACTATACCTTCACTAGATAATGCAGTGCTATTCATCGAGGAAACAAAAACGGGAAGTATATGTGTGATTGCTAGACAGACAAGCAACAATATCAACAGATTAATTTTTTTGTACCACCATCGTTGGTGGTGTACGGGGTTTTTGTAATACATAAATAATTACTCCCGAACTAATCAAAGCTTGCACAGTAGCTGCTAGTAACAAAGCGATCGCCGCTCCTAGCAATCCCAGTTTTGGCAACAACCACAGACAACCTATTGCAGAGATACTAGCTACGGTAATAAACAAAGGTATTTGAATCCGAAAATACCGGGCTGCGGTCATTCCGTAGCCTAAAAAGGAGGATATATAGTTCATTCCGGCCGTCACCATTAGCCAGACAAACAAATTATTCTGCTCTGCATATTCAGATCGATATAGCAGTGTAAGAATTTGCTCTCCAGCAAAGATCGCTACTAATACACCTGTTCCGCCAATGAGAACTGCAATACCCACCAACTTGAGTAAGAGTGAACGAAAACCTTGGCGATCGCCTGCGACGTAATATTTGGCTAGTTTAGGTGTGGCTGAATCTCCTAAAGCATTGACTAGCATATTTCCTGCCACCATCAAATAGGCTAAGGCGGAAAAAATTCCTAGTTCCCGTTCGCCTAGATATTGCTCAATAAAATAGAGTGGAATATTGCTATTGAGTGAAATGAGCATCATCACACATCCCAAAGGCAAACAGAGCCATACCAGTTTGGTAATAGTTTTCCGATGCCAGCATGGTTGTAACTGTGACTTCCGCCTGAGCATTAAGAAGCCACTGCGAATATCATAGGCAAACAACACCAGACCCCAAGCCAAGACTAAACCTGCTACTCCTCCCAAAATACTGCCAGATATATATATTCCCAGTGCCAGAAATAGTAGTGATAAAAGACCTTTGAGCATTAGTGATAGGGCTATTCGATCCATCCTTTCCTGCTGCTGAATTAGCCCATAAAATACATCACTAATCGACTCAAATGCTTTTGCTAGACCGATAAAAGAGATAGTTAAAATGGTTTCCCATCGATATTCTCCTAACAAAATAATGATGGCAATAATCAAAAGAGCCAGCACGGTTGAGATTAGTCTTAGACCTAAGTAATCACTAAATAGATATTGTTTTTTAGCATCCGTTGCTTGCACAGATCGCAAATGGAGATTTGTAAACATAATTACCGGTGCTGTGACTGCAAGCCCCAACGTAAACTGCCCCACCATCTCTGGACTGCCGAGTTTAGCCATCACTACGAGCATTCCCCACTGGCAGCCTGCATAAACTAAATTACCAATGAATGTCCAAGAGAAGTTTTTTCGTAATGTTAATGGCTTGTTTCCTAACATACATTTTTGAGGAATTAGTGCTTATTTTTTCAATTTATTACACACCTTTAGTCTCTATACTCGCTAAGATATTTACTTTAGAATTAGAGCTAGCCAAACTGGTATTATTTGTGTATGGAATAAAAGTTTTTTCTTGCTCATGTTTGTATCCAGCCACTAATTTCTCTAGAATAAAAATTATAGAACTAGGATTATTATTCCTAGCTTCAGAACATAATGCTTCTACATTAAGGGCTAGATTTTTTGGCAAGATTCGACTGGCATTTTTCACAATCATGAGTTTCTCATGTTGGGTTGGCTCATATTCCTCCCCGTCAATAAACAGTTCTTCAAATAATTTCTCTCCGGGTCGTAATCCTGTAAATACAATATCTATGTCTTTATTGACTTCATACCCAGAAAGATGAATTAATTCTTTTGCTAAGTCCACAATTTTCACAGGTTGACCCATATTTAGCATGAAAACCTCACCACCATGCCCAACGACTGCTGCCTGCAACACTAATTGTACGGCTTCAGGAATAGTCATAAAATAACGGCAGATATCTGGATGGGTAACTGTTATTGGTCCACCTGCGGCAATTTGCCTTTTAAAAGTAGGAACAACACTACCGCGACTGCCTAAAACATTACCAAAACGTACTGCAACATAAGGTTTACCACTATCTTTGGCAGCTTGCAGCACTAGCATTTCTGCAACTCTCTTACTCGCTCCCATGACATTAGTTGGATTCACAGCTTTATCAGTGGAAATCATCACGAAATTCTGCACATCATATTCTAGTGCCATATCCAAGAGATTTTTTGTTCCCAACACATTGTTAGTGATTGCTTCTGGTGAATTTAATTCCATCAGGGGGACGTGCTTATGAGCGGCTGCATGAAAAATTACGTCAGGTTGGAATTTTTCAAAAGCGTGTTTTAGTCGTTCTCTACAGCGAATATCACCAATAAAGCTGGAAATTTGAGGTGTATAATGTTGTGCTTTGCTATCTTTTTTGAGTATGTAAATTAGCTGCTCTAATTCCTGTTGGATATTAAAAACAGAATTTTCTCCGTGTCCCATCAGCATAATTTCAGCAGGACGACATTTACAAATTTGACGGCAAAGTTCGCTACCAATCGATCCTCCTGCACCTGTGATTAATACCGCCTTACCTTTGAGAAATTGAGATACTCTTTCAATATCTGTCTGTATTGGTTCTCGTCTGAGTAAATCCTCAATTCTCACATCCCGAATGCTGTCTACTCTGACCCGATTATTGAGGATTTCATGTATTCCTGGTAAAGTGCTAGTTTGAATGCCAGTTGCTTGGCAAATATCAACGATTTCTCGAATGATTTTACCTGCAACTGTTGGCATAGCAATGATAACTTTCTGAATTTGCAGAGATTGTACAATGTTAGGAATAGTATAGCGATCGCCTACTACGGTAATCCCGCGAATCTTGGCGTGTAATTTCTGTGGATCATCATCAACAAAAGCAATAGGATTGAACCCCAATTGCGGATTTCTTTGCATTTCTTCCACGAGGTCGATTCCTGCATTACCTGCACCCACAATTAGGACACGCTCTTGTAAAGAAAATACTGTATACTTTTGCCTGGTTCTTTCTATAATCCGAATACTGAAACGTACTCCACCAACGAGAATACAGGAAAGCAAGCCATCAATTAATGGTATTGATGGTGGCAATTTAGCTATATTGAAATACGGTAGTAAATCCAAATTATAAAATATTAACATTTGGATAACCGTCGTAAGTCCCATATACAAGATGATATTTATTAGTTCTTCAATACTGGCATAACGCCAGTAAAATCTATAAAAACGCAAATTCCACAAAATAACTATTTTGACTAATAAAAAAATTATTGTGACTCTTCCCAGCTCAGATATATATGTTCGTAGACCTATTGTGCCATCTGAAGATAGGAATAAAGCTAACAATGGTGTAATGACAAAAATAATACTATCAATGATAATTAAGTATTTGTTTCTGAGATTCAAAAAACTTTTCAAGAAATGGTTAACGGGTTTTTGTACCCACTGATGGTAATTCAAAAATAAGTCATTCATACCCGTGCAAGCCTCTAGATGATTTATCAACAAAGAATATATGCGTTAGTTGTCAAATTAACCCTTCCACACAAAAAGCTACAGTATGAATTGGATTCCAATTCGTAGAGGAATAGAGGATTAAAACCCTTGCTCTACAAGTGGTCTTCAATTAGTGAAAAATTTTGTAGAAAGTGGTGAGTTTTAATACCCCACTTCCTTGTACTGATTTATCTAAGCATAGCTTTTAAACTATTCTGACTTCTAAATTCTTCTTCAAGTTAATGATGGGCTGTTAATCAATAGGACTTACGCACAAATTACGGAATAACATTCGCGTAGCGTGCGCGTAGCGCATACCACAGAGACGCAGAGAACACAGAGGAATAAGGGCTTGAGAGAGTTTTTGCGTAAGTCCTGATAAACATGAGTCTCAGATAAATTAATTATCCATTATCTAGTGTTAGTGTACTGAAAATCATATATAGCTTTTCTTAATTAGATGAGGTATGTCATAGTCTCCTCCTTGCTTCCGGGGAGGGTTGTGGGTGGGGTTTTTGTATCTCACTCAACCGAGAAACGCTATATAAATTCCTCTGAACATGAGGTATCTCATACTAATATGAGTTTCTTCAAAGTTACATAGCAAAAAGACCGTTAGGAAGACAGTATAAAATTGGCTGATTTTATACTTTACTTGATATATTGTATGAAAATAAATGGTGCAGAACTTAACTAAAGACATTATTGTTTTACCAGAAGATAATCGATTAAGTCTCGCCAACTTGGCAAAGAATAGAAAATAAAAGAATAAAGCAATCTTTGATTTATGTTTATCAAAACTTCAATTTTTAGTCAGTTATATGAATAATGTTTAGCAAAAATATGAAGTTGCAAAATAAATTACTCCGAACGTAGAATTAATGATGTATAAGGACATTAAACCTTTATAGATGTTTATGTGGTTCAAATTACATAGCTAATTTTTATAATAGAACCTAAAGACGAAAAAACAATCCTTTGAGGCTTTATTGTGTGATTAGAATGACACAGTTGAATAGCTTTTAAATCAAGTATGAGTAGTAATTAAACAGAATGAGTAGGAATAACAGAGTCATTGAGAACATGGTAGTTGGATTAGGTGACAGGTGATAGTGAAGGGAGAATGAGCGTTATGGATTAACCTGAACGCTATAACTATGTATAGTGAAAGTCACTATATTTGATTTGATGGCAAGGATTCTATGTCAGGTTCAGCACAAAATTCAGCCCCACTACTAGAAGTTCAAAACGTCCATGCTGGATACATTAAAGATGTTGATATCCTACAGGGTGTGAATTTTCGGGTTGAACAAGGGGAATTGGTGACAGTGATTGGCCCTAACGGCGCGGGTAAATCAACTTTAGCCAAAACCATTTTTGGCTTGTTGACACCCCATACAGGCACAATTACCTTTAAGGATGAGAATATCGCCGGACTGAAATCTAATCAAATTGTCCGTCGGGGAATGTGCTACGTACCCCAAATTGCTAATGTGTTTCCTTCTTTGAGTGTCGAAGAAAATTTGGAAATGGGGGCTTTTATCCGTAATGATGTCCTCAAACCCCTGAAAGATAGAATATTTACCATGTTTCCCAGATTAAGCGATCGCCGTCGGCAACGTGCTGGTACACTCTCAGGAGGAGAACGTCAAATGCTGGCAATGGGCAAAGCTTTGATGTTAGAACCGAGTTTATTGGTGTTAGATGAACCTTCAGCCGCTTTATCTCCTATTTTAGTAACGCAAGTATTTGAGCAGATTAAACAAGTTAATCAAGGGGGTACAGCAATTGTCCTCGTAGAACAAAACGCCCGTAAGGCTTTAGAAATGGCGAACCGTGGTTATGTCTTAGAATCTGGACGCGATGCTATATCTGGCCCTGGTCAAGAATTATTAACTGACCCCAAAGTAGCCGAACTGTATTTGGGGGCTGGGAAGAGACATTAGGGGACAAGGAATTTTGGATTTTGGGTGGAAACCAATCTAAAATCCAAAATTCACGCATTGAATTACCCTATGCCTAAAAATTAAATCACTCTTAAAACGTGTACAAAGGTACTCTTGTAGCATCTCCAATTCTGATATCTTCCTGACAACATCACAAATGTTTTCAAGAAGATTAATGAGTCGAATCAATGGATTTATCGGTCGTCGTAATTTCTTGTTATTAGCAGGTGGTAGCGGTTTAGCTTTAGCAGCTACTACTGTGGGTGGTAGTCTGATTAAAGATACACAAGAAACTACTATTGCTGATGTTAATCCAGCAAACCCTAATGTAGTCGATCCTCAACAGGCGTTAAAACGCTTGATGCTTGGTAATCAAAGGTTTGTAGAAAGTAAACCTCAATATCCCAATCAATCACGAAAACGTCTACAAGCAATTACCCAAGGTCAGTATCCTTTTGCAACTATATTGGGCTGTGCAGATTCTAGAGTACCAACAGAAATTATTTTTGATCAAGGACTTGGAGATTTATTCGTTGCGCGAGTCGCTGGTAATGTCGCCAGTGACATGGCTATTGGCAGTATAGAATATGCTACATCTGTATTGGGTTCGCAGTTAATTGTCGTTTTGGGTCATAGCAAATGCGGTGCTGTTGCAGCAGCTATGAAAAATGAACCTCTTCCTGGTAGGATTGGCTATGTGATCGAAGGCATCAAACCAGCTTTAAACAGCGTCAAAAAAACATCTCAGAATATTGAAGAAGCAGCAGTTATTGCCAATATTCAATACCAAGCGAAAAAACTGCTACAAAAGTCTGTAATCTTAGCGAAATTGGTACGTCAGGGTAAACTTAAAATCGTTGGAGGAGTTTACGACATTGATACAGGCAAGGTTTCTATTTTAACTTAGGATTTTACTAAAAAATTTTGCAATCTACATAATTTAGCTGAGTCAAAGCTAACCTGATAACAGAAGTTAACTCAGAAAAATTATGCAAATTCATATTTATGTACAGCAGGGAGATATTGCCAGAGTTGCGCGTGAGATAGCCAATGGTGTTGATATTGATTCTACAAAAGAGTATTCCCCCCAAACACCATTAATGTGTGCTGTCAGTAGCTCCAGTGCAGGTATAGATATGATTCGCTTCCTCTTGGAACATGGCGCGAATGTTAATGCTGTTGAAGAAGAACCTCAAAATACTGTACTTGGATTGGCTGTACAGTCAGGCAATCTGGATAAAATCCAATTGATTCTGGATGCTGGAGCGGATATTAACTATCGAACACCAGACACATATGATGTCTTAATTCATGCTATGTATGGTCGAGATATTTTTCAGGATGAAAACTTAATCTCGATTTTAAATTTACTCATATCTAGAGGTGCTGCTGTTAATGGAATGACTAGCTATGGTGAGTCTGCAATTAAAGTAGCGGCTGATGTTGGGAGATTTGATGCTGTCAAATTATTATTGAACGCAGGTGCTAACCCAGAACAACTGGGATGGACGGAATTAATGCACGCGATAGTTTTTGGTAGTTTAGAGCAAGTCCAGTTATTACTAGAGCAAGGCGCAGATCAAAATGTGCGCGATTGTGAGGATAGAACCCCGTGGTTATTGAGTCTTCAGGTGGGTGAACTAGCTAAAGCCGAATTACTTTTAGCGGCGGGAGCAAATTACCATGATGCTGGAACGTGCGGAAAAACGCCATTAATGTATGCGATCGCCAACAATAGGGTTGAAGTCCTACAATGGCTAATAGCAGAAGGATTTGATGTTGAAGCCACTGATGAGTTTGGTAACACTGCGTTAATGCTGGCCGCAGACAGTGGTGCAACTGATTGCGTCAAAATTCTACTAGCAGCTGGTGCAAATCCTGGCAGAGTCGGTGATTACAATAACAAAGCCATTAATATGGCTAGTAATCTGGAAATTGTCAGAATGCTAGTTGCAGCTGGTGAAGACTTGAGCGATATTAACGATGATATGCGACTAAGACAGCGATCGCTCACCGGCATTACCCAGAGTAAATTTTCATTATCACAATTATCACCAGAGCAATATTTTGCTGGCAAACATCCGCGCTTTGGCAAAACTAATCCAGAGTTGATGGAAATCCCTTTTTGGCAGGCGATGATTTATGATGGTTGTTCTGCTTATGCAGCCAAGAAATTTTTTAACGATACAGAAAATAGGCAAGATAAAGGATGGTGCTATGAGCGATTTGGTAGAACCATTACACAATTAACCGATGGCAGAATTGTCGAAGTTGCTGGCGAACATGAAGATTACTATGACCCGAATTTTTGTATCTATAATGATGTTGTAGTTTATCAAAGTGATGGTAATTTCCAGATTTTTGGTTATCCTAAAGATGTTTTTCCCCCAACAGATTTTCATTCTGCTACCTTAGTTGGAGAATACATATATATTATTGGTAATTTAGGATACGCCAATACAAGAATGTATAATCAAACTCCAGTTTATCGATTACACTGCAACACATTTAAAATAGAAAAAGTAGAAACTACTGGAGATAAACCAGGATGGATTAGTCGCCACAAGGCTTACTACAAAGAACCAGATAAAATTGCTATTAAGGGCGGTAAACTGTATGTAATGGGTAAGGATAACTCAGAAGATTATATAGATAACTCAGTCGATTATTTATTAGATTTAATCACCTTCACTTGGAGTCGTATCACAAGTTAAAAACTATGTAGGTTGGATTAACCCAATCTATATGGTTTTTAACTACACATTAATAGAACTCGCCGCCGCCGAACAACGCTTAACTCACCCAGTCGCCGAAGCCGTGGTACGTTATGCCGAAAAATTAGGGATAGAAATTCTGTCCCGTCAAGAATTTGCGTATGAAATTGGCTTAGGGGTCAAAGCTAAAATCGATGGTGAACAAGTTTTAGTAGGAAGCGATCGCTTTTTACGTCAATGTGGTATTCCTTTAGATTGTCTGTATGCAACCCATCAATGCAACCATGCAGATTGTCCCTAGCAACTTAATTGTCGCACTTCTGCCCATGATTCCTGATTGTAGCAGTCAATCAAGAATTCCAGGGCGTAATTCAACCTGAGCAGTTTTGTAGAAGCAATTGCGATCGCCCGTCAAACCCAAACACTCATTCAGCAAAATATCGGTTTAGCCGTAGTTCCCAATTTAGCCGCACTCGGACTAGCCACCACCGTAGGACTACATCCCCTAGCGGCGACAGTCGTCCATAATGGTTCAGCCATTGCAGCCGGGTTAAATGGTTTACGTCCCCTCATGCACAAAGACCCACCGAGGTAATAATGAGGATGGGGTGACACAGTTAATTGAGTATATTCACAAAAATTTCTGCTTTGGAATAGGAACATTCGCATTTGGAATAGGAACATTCGTGTTTGGAACAGGAACATTCGTGTTTGGAACAGGAACATTCGTGTTTGGAACGGGAACATTCGTGTTTGGAACAGGAACATTCGTGTTTGGAACAGGAACATTCGCATTTGGAACAGGAACATTCGTGTTTGGAACAGGAATATTCGCATTTGGAACAGGAATATTCGCATTTGGAACTAAACACAGTTCAGACAAACCCAAAAACCCTCATGTAGAGACGTGATGAATTGCATTTTAAAGACTAAATTTCTACGCCAATAACCCTTACTTGAAGCATATTAGTTGAGAATCCTAATATTTATTGACGCGATATCTCTTTAATATATGACTCACGGAGTAATTAAATTAACCCCACAACATCAGCAAACCATCTTTAACCATGCTGAAAGCACCTACCCTAATGAATGCTGTGGGTTAATTTTGGGATATATGGCGGATGGGGTGAAAACTATAGTTGAAGTCATACCAACAGCAAATGCTTGGAATAGCGAAGCAGATAACTTTGCTGGCGATAAAACAACCCATAGCACTGAAAGACGATATGCGATCGCACCCCAAGTCATGTTACAAGTACAAAAATCAGCACGGGATAAATCACTCAGCATCATTGGTATCTATCATTCCCATCCCGACTATCCTGCCATTCCCTCAGAATGCGATCGCCTGTATGCTTGGCAAGGATACCTATATATAATAGTGTCCGTCCAAAAGGGTGTAGCCGGTGACATCAAAACTTGGAGTCTTGATAACACTCATCACTTTCAAGCCGAGACACTTGTTGCAGAAAGCTAGAAACGAGTAATCTTTACTCACAACTCACAACTCACAACTCAGCACTCAGCACTCACAACTCAGCACTTTCCTGATAACATAATTTAAAACTTAAATATAGAGACGGATATCATTTTTCGATACAATCAATAATCCGCGCTTCCTCATTCAAACTTTTATGCTCAATCCCAATCTGGAAGATATCCAGTTAACCAAAGACGATTACGAACGCTATTCCCGTCACCTAATATTGCCGGAAGTGGGAGTAGAAGGACAAAAACGCCTTAAATCTGCCAGTGTTTTATGTATCGGTACAGGTGGACTAGGTTCACCACTACTGTTATATTTAGCAGCCGCAGGTATCGGCCGCATTGGTATCGTTGATTTCGATGTTGTAGATACTTCCAACCTGCAACGCCAAGTTATTCACGGTACATCCTGGGTAGGTAAACCCAAGATTGAATCCGCGAAAAACCGCATTCACGAGATTAACCCCTATTGTCAAGTTGATCTCTACGAAACCCGCCTAAGTTCCGAGAATGCCCTAGATATTATCAGACCTTACGATATTGTCGTAGATGGTACAGATAACTTCCCCACCAGATATCTAGTCAACGACGCTTGCGTATTGTTAGACAAACCCAACGTCTACGGTTCAATTTTCCGCTTTGAAGGCCAAGCGACTGTATTTAACTACGAAGGCGGACCGAACTACCGCGACTTATACCCAGAACCACCACCACCAGGAATGGTTCCTTCCTGTGCAGAAGGCGGAGTATTAGGTATTCTCCCAGGGATGATTGGTATCATTCAAGCCACGGAAACCGTCAAAATTATTCTTGGTAATGGTAATACCTTAAGTGGCAGACTATTGCTTTATAATGCCCTGGATATGAAATTCCGGGAGTTAAAGCTGCGTCCTAACCCCATTCGCCCAGTTATTGAAAAGCTGATAGACTACGAACAATTCTGTGGTATCCCCCAAGCCAAAGCAGCCGAAGCGCAACAACAGCAAGATATGCAAGAAATGACGGTAACACAGTTGAAGGAATTACTAGACAGTGGTGCGAAAGATTTTGTGCTGCTAGATGTGCGAAATCCTCATGAGTATGAAATTGCGAAAATTCCTGGTTCAGTGTTAATTCCGCTACCAGAAATTGAAAATGGTGATGGTGTCGCCAAAGTCAAAGAATTACTCAACGGTCATCGCTTAATTGCTCATTGTAAGATGGGCGGGCGATCGGCTAAAGCTCTAGCTATCCTCAAAGATGCAGGTATTCTGGGTACAAACGTCAAAGGTGGTATTCAGGCTTGGAGTCGGGAAGTAGATTCCTCAGTTCCAGAGTATTAATTTAGAGACATCTGGGAATTAGAATTACAGTTCCCTTTTTTAGGCTACGGTTTACACACAAGTCTGATAACCTAGTCCCACATCGTGTTGATCCCCCCTAACCCCCCTTAAAAAGGGGGGAACTAGAATCAAAGTCCCCCTTTTTAAGGGGGATTTAGGGGGATCAAGCCACATTCTGCACTATATGAAGAGTCTAGTTAAAAGTTATACTTACAAGCTCTGCTAAAATCAACAAGGGTTTTTGGGTACGACACCCATATACTTACAGTCAGCTTCTCAGGGAAATTAGCTAAAAACACTATAATTTATTCTAAGCCTAATTTATCCTACTCCTGAGCGCGAAAATGGCAGAGGAATCTTTCAAGCTTTTCTTTTCTTACTCTCACAAAGATGAATCTCTACGGGATGAATTAGCTAAACACCTGACTATATTGGAATATCAGCGTGTAATATCAAGCTGGCACGACCGCAAGATACTACCCGGAGAAGAGTGGGATTACCAAATTAACGATAATTTAAAGACAGCAGATATCATTCTTTTGCTTGTCAGTTCCGACTTTCTTTATTCTAAGTATTGTTGGGATGTGGAAGTTAAAAGGGCAATAGAACGCCATAATACAGGAGAAGCTTGTGTAATTCCGGTGATTTTGCGGAATGTTGATTGGGTTGGTGCGCCATTTGCTAGACTGCAAGCTTTACCTAAAAATGCTGAACCTGTGGTGTCAAGGTATTGGCATACTCAAGATGATGCTTTTACGGATGTAGCGAAAGGGATTCGTGCTGCTGTGGAAGCACTCAAACAAAAACGAGAAGAACGTCAACGCAAACAAGAAGCTGAAACACTACGACAACAGGAAGCTGAGGCTTTACAAAGACAGCGAGAACAAGAAGAAGCTGAGAGACGACAACGGGAACAAGAAGCTGAAAGACGACGACAAGAGGAAGCAGAAAGACTAAAACGAGAACAAGCAGAAGCTGAGAAACTACGTCAAACTGAATTAGCCTCAGAAAAAGGTGTAGACTATACGAAATTGCGCGACCTACTAGCAGCAAAAAAGTGGAAAGAAGCAGACTATGAAACATATCTCGTAATGCTTCAGGCAGTAGGGCGTGAAAAAGATGACTGGATTAGAAGTGAAGAATTATTAAACTTCCCCTGCACTGACCTCCGTACTATAGACCGCCTATGGGTAAAATATAGTAACGGACATTTTGGCTTCAGCGTACAAAAAGAAATCTACTTGAGCGTCGGTGGTAAACCAGACGGCAAGTATTACAAAGAAGCCTGGGAAAAATTTGGCGATCGCGTAGGATGGAGAGTGAAAGGAAACTGGATATACTACTCTGATGGAAATTTTGACACATCCTCCCCAAAAGGACACCTCCCTTTTTGTGTTTTTTCGGGGTTTGGTTGTGGTGTTGGAGTGGGGTTTGTCGGGGTGTCTTCTCTCGCATGGAGACTTGTAAACTGTAACATCTAAGGCTTTCCGACAATTATAAAGATTTATTACAAGCCCCTAAAGCACGGTAGAATCAACATTTCAAATTTCCGATACCTGGCACTGCGGGGTTATAACAGTTCGCCCGAATAAATTTTTCTGCTACCTCATGCACCTCAGTATCTTCAGTAACTCGTTGCTTATCCCAAGGTAAACTCATTTGTCCCGGTGACTTCTTCTTGCCTTTATTCTTCAACGACGGTAAAAAACGACTACCCCAATGATTCCTTTTTTCAGGTTTCGGCTTAGGGCGATATTTTTTGCAAAACTGGCGATATTTAGCGGCGCATTCTTCCAGCGTCCTACCCAATAGTAAAAACGCCGGATGCCATTGAGTAATACCATCATTACTCAAGCGGTCATGAGTGCCATAATTGCTGAAGTCATAAAAAAAGCCTTGCTGTACTCCCGCCGCTTTGGGGTTAGCGTGGATATATCGCAGCGTATTTAAAGCCCGTCGCTGATCCGTATTAGCAAAACCCGTGCTATGATATCGCTTCTCCCAAAAATGCCCCGTCCGGTTCATCATCCGGTTAAAACACATAGCAGTGTACCAGTTTAACCAGTGCATGATTTTGGGTAAATTTTCCGGCTGTTGTGGTTCTATCAAGTAATGCACATGATTGCTCATGATGCAAAGCGCATACAGCTTAAACCCGTACTTTTCTTGTGCTTTCTTAATGGCGTAAAGGAAAACTTCACGACATTCTAACCGCGTCAGGCGAAATTCCCGATTATTGCAACGGGTAGTGATGTGATAACAAAAACCTACTTGAAAATTACGCAGAGGTCGAGACATAAAAAATTACCAAATGGATTTAAACCCCTACATTTTGTTAAAGCAAAGCGTAACGCACCGTATGATAGTGGTGCGTTACGGCTAGATATCATTTGCACACACTCCCAAATCCTTACACAGCCGTAACACACCCTACTTAATATTTCTTTTATAAATAGGCTCTCATAATCCCGGTATCTTGGAGATACGGGAATTATTTATCACAGATTAATGAATATTGTTAAACCGCAATTTAATATCTTATGGGTGCAGGTTGGGGTATTAGCTGCATTGCAAGGAGCAATCACCCTCTGCTGGCTAATTTATAACGCTTATCTACCTCAACTTTTAAGCCAATTTGGTTTTCCTGCATCTTTGGCAATAGGTTTGTTGGTAATAGAAAATGCTTTGGCTGTGATTTTAGAACCTTTGATGGGGGGACTTTCAGATCAAGCCAAAAATTGGGTAGGTAGTAGATTTCTGTTTATTTCGGGGGGTGTCATTCTCTCAGCGACATTATTTATAGCTATCCCCAGCATAGTTACTTTTGTACCACCGACTGTAGTTTTACGATCGCTCCTCCCCATAACATTAATAGCATGGGCGATCGCAATGACAGTATTTCGTTCTCCGGCTATCGGTTTATTGGCTAAGTATTCCCGTCCAGCTGAGTTACCCATCGCAGCTAGTTTGCTGACACTGATAGGGGGAATAATTGGGGCGTTTCGCGGCGTTGCTAATCAATTTATTTTAAGTTTAGGGTCAATTTTTGCCTTTGCGATCGCTTCTTTTGTATTGTTAGCTGTAGCGGCTGCACTACGCATAGTTACACCTCCCGATAAACCAGGTGAGCAACGTCACCCAGAAATTATCCAGTTACCTTGGCCAGAATTAAGACTAATTTTAGCAACTGGTTTTGGGATTGCTTGGGGTTCTCGCTTGCTAATGGATGTTGTTAGTAAGATTCTACTAGCCCAATTTAATCAAAATGATTGGTTAATGGTGGGAGTAGGACTTGCGATCGCTGTTGCGGCTCTCCCTGGGGGTTGGTTTGCTGTTAAAATCGGCAACAGTCGCGCTATGTTGATTGGTATTGGCATCACCATTGTCTCACTATTGTTAATAGTTTTTCTCAACCTAATTCCTTTTTTATTACTATTAATAGTCGGCTTTAGTTTAATTATTAACGGCACAATTCCCTTTGCTTTAGGTCTTATGTCCCAACGCTGGAAAGGATTAGGATTGGGGATGTATTTCGGTGGATTTGCGTTAGCCATGAGTTTATTTAGCCTAGTTTTTCCCCAACCTCAAAGCATTACACCTATTGTGGGTGCAGTCGGGGCGACATTGGCATTTCTATTAGCAGGTGGATGTATTGCGACTAGTAATAATTCGTAATTCCTAAGAAGGCACGATTAAATAACTGCTAATTTCTTACTCCATACCCCATTCCTTTAACATCCCCATTAATTTACGCTTACGTCCGTGGATTTCCATCAACTGTTCACGATAACTCGCCCAATGTGCTTGTCTTCCAGATGCTATGTAAGCGGCGCGTGCTTGTTTCAACCATTCATTCGCTTCACCATAATATTCTGCTTTCCCCTCATCCATAATTCTTTCAGCACGGCGGCGAGAGTTAGCAATCACCCAGTCAGGATTGTGAGAAATGGCGGCTTCCATGACGCGGTGAACTAAAGCTACATGATAATGGCTCAGTTCGCTAACACTTGTAATAGCATCATCAATTAAACCTTCATGTAACAGGATGTCTACTTTGGCTGCTTGTATTTCCCAATGCTCAGAAGTGCTGATAACTTTCAATAAGTCGGGTTTGATGTTCTCCCAGTCTTCCCCGGCTAATTCTGCTATCTTTTGATAATCAACAAAGTGAGGCTTGACTTCAAAAGCCGCCTTGAGTGCTAACAATGCAACTTCACTATTACCCAACTCTAAGGCTAAATCACTTGTCCAAATGCCTAATGCGTACTGACAATTTCCCCATAACTTAAACCCAGTTTGGGCAATTTCCAAGGCTTGCGGTAATGAACCTTGTTCAGCGAGGGTTTTGGCTAAAGCGAAGGCTTCTTCCATTGAACTCATTTCAGTCTGGGCAGCTATCACAGCTTCTTCTACTCTGCCTAAGCGTCCTAGCATGGTGAGATAGGCTTGGGTTTGTCCTTCTGCCTGGGCTAAATAGAGGTATTCTTGATAACGTTCTTGATGTTCGAGAATTTTCAGGCGAATCATGGCTAAATCATCAGCGTAGTCTGGTATTTCTTGTTCCCAAACTCCTCTTTCACTGATATTTCCCTGGAGAACCTGCATCAATTGCGGATCATCCCAGCCTTGGCGTAAGGCTGCTAAACTCATACCAAAATCAGTATTCCATTCATCTTGCCAAACTTCCAAATTGACTTGAATATCAACCTTTTCTTCTGGGGTGAGTTCGGCCGAGAGAATCACCTCACACCAAGCAATATTCAATTCCCAGGCGATTTCATTATTATCACCACCGTATTCTAAAACCTCATCCCAATTTTCTGCACAGGTAGCGGTAATAGCTTCGAGAACTGCGATCGCATTATAACTTTCTCCCTGTTCGCTAAACTCTAAAGCCCCTTGCACCAAACTAAATAATTCTTCTGTCAGGGGATCTTCCTCATACCCCTCCTCAAAATAACTCACCGCCTCCCGAAGAATTTGCTGAATTTGCCCTCGCAAAGCTGGGAGATTCACAGTAATTTGTCGTTCAGATTTGGCAGATAGGGGTTTAGATACAGGACTTGTCATCCAACTGACGTGCTGATCAATAATATCAATTAGTTGGGGTTCTTCTGCCACCAATTCCTGTACTAGCCTTTGAGTCTGCACAGCATCGAGACGATTTAGTAACTGTTCTAGGGTGGGGCGTTGTTCAATAATATCTGGTTGACGAGTTAATACCAGTGCCGTCGCCACAATATGTTTACACCAATCATCAAAGTTGTAAGCACAATTACAGTAGGCTGAGGTTATGGCTTTGTCGTCAAAATTCAAGCAGACTTGATAAGGTTTGACTTCACGACCTTCAACTTCAGACTGTATCTGCTGACCCCGTTGGGTAATTTTGGTCACAGCACCTGATTGAAAATATGCCTCACCGCGTTGAAAAGACTTGGAGTTAGCATAACGGCGGACTGTAAATTCACTGATATTGGGAAAAGACATTAAGCGATCGCCTGGAAGAATCCTATAGGTGATTTTAATTCAAGATTACTCGTTGCGCGATCGCCCTGCAAATACTTTCACGGTCATAATGGAATAGGGACAAATCAAGTCAAAAGTCAAAATTAATTAAATAACTCCTGGGGATTGGGAAGCACGGGAAGCAAAGAGGCAGAAGTTCTTTAATTTTGAATTTTGTAGCTTGCTTCCCGTAGGGTATTTTGAATTTTGAATTTTTAATAGGGGTTGCACTGATGACGAGTGAAGTTGAGAATAGATAATGCGAAGCACACGGGGAAACTAACGTGAGTCATGACTTTGATTACGATTTAGTAATTATAGGAGCTGGTGTAGGGGGACATGGCGCAGCCCTACACGCCGTAAGTTGCGGCTTAAAAACAGCGATTATCGAAGCAGCCGATATGGGGGGAACTTGTGTCAACCGAGGCTGTATTCCTTCTAAGGCGTTGTTAGCCGCATCTGGACGTGTGCGGGAACTGCGCGATGCCCATCACCTGAAGTCTTTGGGAATCCAAATTGGCGGTGTAGAATTTGATCGTCAAGCGATCGCAGATCACGCCAATAATCTTGTTTCCAAAATTCAAGGGGATTTAACAAACAGCCTCAAACGCCTGGGAGTCGATATCATCAGGGGTTGGGGTAAACTCGCCGGCACACAAAAAGTCACGGTGACAGGAGACGGTGGCGAAAAAACCATCACCGCTAAAGATATAATTCTTTCTCCTGGTTCTGTACCCTTCGTCCCCCCAGGGATTGAAGTAGACGGCAAAACTGTGTTTACTAGCGACCAAGGCGTGAAGCTAGAAACACTCCCAGAATGGGTAGCCATTATTGGTAGTGGTTACATCGGTTTAGAATTTTCTGATGTTTACTCAGCTTTGGGCTGTGAAATCACCTTGATTGAAGCCCTCGATCAACTCATGCCAGGGTTTGACCGCGATATTGCTAAACTCGCGGAACGGGTACTCATTACACCCCGAGACATTGAAACCAAAGTGGGAATCTACGCCAAAAAAGTTATTCCCGGTTCGCCTGTAGTAATTGAATTGGCAGATTTCAAAACCAAAGAAGATGTTGATGTCATCGAAGTGGATGCTTGCTTAGTAGCCACAGGACGCATCCCAGCTACCAAAAATCTCGGTTTAGAATCTGTGGGTGTAGAACTTGACCGCCGCAATTTTATTCCTGTTGACGATCGCATGGCAGTGTTATCAGCAGGTGAAGTTGTACCCCATTTATGGGCAATTGGTGACGCTAACGGCAAAATGATGCTGGCACACGCAGCCTCAGCCCAAGGTATCATCGCTGTCGAAAATATGGTCGGACATGATAGAACAGTCGATTATCGCAGCATTCCCGCCGCCGCATTTACCCATCCCGAAGTTAGCTATGTTGGCTTAACTGAAACAGCCGCGAAAGAATTAGGACAAACCGAAGGTTTTGAAGTCGCTACCAGTAGAAGTTACTTCAAAGGCAATTCCAAAGCCTTGGCAGAAAACGAAGCCGACGGTATAGCCAAAGTCATCTACCGCAAAGACACCGGAGAAGTTTTAGGCGTACATATTTTTGGCTTACACGCCTCCGACTTAATCCACGAAGCATCCGCCGCCGTCGCTAACCGTCAATCTGTCCAAACCCTAGCCCATCTAGTTCACGCCCACCCAACTCTGTCAGAAGTGTTGGATGAAGCATATAAACGAGCAATTGTCTAGGGTGTAGAGGCTACGGTGTACACACAAGTCCGATAACCTTATCCCCCATCATTTTGATCCCCCCTAACCCCCCTTAAAAAAGGGGGAACTAGAATCAAAGTCCCCCTTTTGAAGGGGGATTTAGGGGGATCAGACCACATTTTGCACCCAGCACTCATCACTCATCACTCATCACTCATCACTCATCACTCAGCACTCATCACTCAGCACTCATCACTCATCACTCAGCACTCACAACTCAGCACTGAATATGCAAATCCGTCGCCGTCAACCAAACCCGGCTATAAATGTCTCTATATTGCGCTATCAAGCTGCTGTACCAGATGCAGAACCACAGCACATCCTAGAGGAAATCGTCTGGCAGAAGGAAATAGAAGTTGAACAAATGCGCGAAAGAGTGCCTTTGCGAGAATTGCAGAAGCAAGCACTCACCGCACCACCAACTCGTGATTTTATCGCTGCCTTAAAACAAGGTAGAACCAAACCAGCGTTAATTGCGGAAGTGAAAAAAGCTTCCCCCAGTAAAGGCGTATTTCGGGAAGATTTTGACCCCGTAGCGATCGCTCTATCCTATCAACAAGGTGGTGCTAGTTGTCTTTCTGTTTTAACGGATAGTAAGTTTTTTCAAGGTAGCTTTGATAATCTATCTAAAGTACGTACTGCTGTAGATTTGCCGCTACTGTGTAAAGATTTTGTCATCTATCCTTATCAGATGTACTTAGCCCGCTTGCGAGGTGCAGATGCAGTTTTATTAATTGCAGCTATCCTCAGCGATCAAGACTTGCAATACTTCCTCAAAATTGCCAAGAGTCTTAATATGGCAGCATTGATTGAAGTTCATAATCTCGAAGAACTTGACCGTGTATTGGCTTTAGATGGTGTATCTTTAGTCGGAATCAATAACCGGAATTTAGAAGATTTTTCTGTTGATCTACAAACCACTTGCCAAATTTTAGCCGCCAGGGGTAACCAATTACAGGAAAAAAATATTCTAGTTGTGAGCGAGTCAGGATTACATACCCCAGAGGATTTAAATTTAGTATCACAAGCTGGTGCAGCGGCCGTGTTGATTGGCGAATCCTTAGTCAAACAGCCAGATCCAGAATTAGCGATCGCGCTTTTATTTTCCCCCTCTACTTGATCACCTTAGTATAGCTTGGCGGAAATAAGCGGTACTAGGGGCTAGTTAGTTGATTATCTAAAAATCTCAGTTATACCAATTTTAGAAAAAAATGAAACAGATCGGTAGGTTGGGTTGAATGAAGTGAACCCAACAGAGATAAGACTTTGAGGCGTTGGGTTTTGTTCTTCAACCCAACCTACATTTGTAGCAATTATTTTTTGAATTAGTATTAAATATTTATTTATTGTGTCAAAATTGACTTGACAGCAAATAAAAATTAAACATCAAAAAATTACCTAATTGAAATCATCAATTAACTACATGGAGCAAATCCCTCTACCATCACCTATTCACTACGAACTTATACTTCAATTATTAGAAAGACAAACCATGTCAGCAGTCAATAATAACCCTGAACTGCGATATCAGGTTAATCAACTAATTATTACTCTCCGTAAAGCAGTAGTTCAACAAAAGCACTTAGAAGAAAGCTGTCAAGGTTCTTCTGTACCAGTAGAACACCGTTGGTCAATTAATCATCAGAATAATTCGTAATTCGTAATTCGTAATTCGTAATTAATATTGGGCATTGGGCATTAATTTTTCTCCTCTGCTTCCCCACTCCCCTCCTTCTTCTTCTTACCCTCTGACTCAAATAAAAGAGCGAGTTAACTAATTAACTCGCTCTTTTATCGAATTCGTCTGGAAATAAATAGAAAATCCAAAAATCAACTTCTCTATCTGTTAGCCTTGGTAAAAGACAGAGTAGATTTGCCATACTTTGATTCTCCTTGATGAGAACTCATGTTCTACGCTGTTTCCAACCAATCATAAATTTGTTCTAGTTGGTCTAAAGTAATCAAACCGTACTGCCAAAGAATCATCGGTAAAGGTCCCGGATCTTGTTCTCGATGGCGCAACGCCACTCCTAAAGATGCGGCTGAAATAGACAAATCTTCCTGTAAGAAACGAATTAGTCGTGAATATGTTGATGGTGACATTTGTAACTCACCTCCTTCCTTAATATGTACCGTCAAGTATTGGTTTCTCATTTATCTGTAGCCTGCAACTATTACTTCACCCGTGAATTTACGATTACCGGATAAACACACTAGTCAATTTAGCTAATTTCCTTAAAAAGGGGCATATCGTCTGCAAAACCTAGAAAAAAATAGCTTTTCCTAGCTCTAACACCATTCCCCTACTGATTATTTTGACTAAAAGTGATTCTGAAGCATGGATTTATCTTTGCTACTATAATGCTTTTTGACTACACATCTAGTAATCAAGATTCCCTAGCTAATACTGCCTTATTGACGACTGATTACACTTATGCCAAAAGTAAGATTTTTAGCTATCTAATTCGTTAGGTTGTGATTTTACCTGATAAATCGTAGGATTAACTATTTTTGAGATTATATTAAATAGTAACCTCAAAATTTGTCGTTTTACGTATACTTGATATATTTTTTACGTAAAACTTATGAATGCTCATTTGCTCTAGACCTGTGAAATCAGCCATACCAAGGTTAATTACGGTAAACCTCGCGTATCTAAAAACTCAATTTTGATACTATCACCTTCCTGAAGATTTAATTCTTTCGCCCGTCCCGATCGCAATTCAATGACTTTATCAATAGGTACGTTCGGTCCATAGGTAGGACAAGGTTCACTAGTGCATGGCGGGGCAGAAGTTTTAATATACTTAACTACACCATTTTGTAAAAAGACCATATCCAGAGCCACAGGGACATTTTTCATCCAAAAGCTCACCGGTTGTGCAGAGGAAAATTGAAATAGCATTCCTCGATTGTCTGGTAAGGCTGGGCGATACATCAGTCCAAGTGATTGCTGTTCAGGTGTCTGCGCCACTTCTAACTGTATCGTTGTACCATTGGGAACGATTGCCTTGGCAGAAATGGGTAATGTTTGCCCCGATGATACTGGTACTTGAGCAGTTTTTTCAGGAGATTTAGCTGTTGACTGCACAGAACACCCGATCAAAAAAATACTCAGCAGCATCGGAATAAAAGTTAACCAACGCATCATACAATTTTTAATTTGGTAATTTAGATTTCGATTTTACAGAAATTTCTCACAAATAGCCCATGCTTTATAATTCAAAATTCAAAATAGCCTACGGCAAGTCTTGCGCCTACAAAATTCAAAATTAAAGACACTCAGCACCGGCTAAACGCCGCGCTACCGCTAACAGCACTCACTACTCACTACTCACTACTCACTACTCACTACTCACTACTCACTAC